>NZ_JAFMPL010000029.1:0-74967 GCF_019038455.1 Nocardia noduli | reverse complement strand
ATCCAATACCGGCGTCCAGCTCTGGATGCTGAGTTCGATCCGGTCGGTGACGGTCGGGAACAGCGATATCCGCGCGGGTTCCCCGTCTTCCCGGTCCTTGTCGAGTTCACGGACCTGCGGACCGTTGCCGAGATTCACCGAGACCGAGGTGGGTGCGGCGGGCAGCCCGCCGAGCGAGGTGGTGAGATCGAGGCCCGTGACCAGCGCCGGTTCCGGCAGTTCGATCGTCAGTGTCGGTTTGGCGCCGGTCCTGGATCGCACCGAATCCTCGGGCGCGGTCCAACTGGTACGCGGGTCGCCGTCGGTCGCGGCGAAGGCGGCGCCGCGCAGGTCGCCGACATCGGCCTTGCCGCGGGCCACCGGACGGTCGGGGTCGGTGAGCATGGCTTCCAGCGCGGGCCCCTGCCTGGTGCGCAGGGTCAGTCGCGGGGTGACCGGCATCGGTTCCGGCGAGGTGAGGGTGCGCTGGAAAGTACCGGGTTCTTCCGGTGCAAGGGCGAGCCCTTTACTGCATCTGATTCGTTCGGGGGTGTCGAAACACGCACTGCGCCCGGGGAATTCCTGTCCCAGATCCCAGGTTTCGACCCGCGCGCCCGCCGGTGTCGGCGGCAGGACGGTGCGATGCCTGATGTCGACGCGCACCGGTGCGTCGCGCACGGAGTAGTCGTCGAGAGTCAGTTCGCTGATGCCGAATTGTCCACCGCGACGGCCACCTTCGGTGCGGATCGCGGTGATGCTCACCCAGTCGGTCGAACCGACGGGCAGTGGGATCGACACCGGCGTACCGGGTTCGGTGATCCGCGCGGACACACTGCCGTTGACGGTGCGCACCTCGACCCATTTCACCGGATCGCCGATAGCGGCCGGGCTGGTGGTCAGGCGCAGCAATCCGGAGCGTAGCGGACGGTCGAGATCGAGCCGAAGCCACTGTCCCACCGAACTTTCCAGTCCGCTGCTGATCCAGGATGTGGCCGGGTCGCCGTCGATCACGGCGGTCGTCGAACTGCCGGGGGCCGAACCGCCGATCTGGGTGGCGTCGGAGGCCGAACTCGACGCGGTGATCGTCGCGCCCGACCATTGTCCGCGCACCGGCTCCGCACCGGCCACCGGATAGTCGGGCACCAGATTGTGGGTGCGCCGCGGATCGTCCGGGGCACGCAGGGCCGAATTGTGGTTGTCGACGCGGCCGAAATCCGATTCCCGGTCCATCGGCGTATCGGTGATGGTCAGCGGTCCGATCGGCAGTCCGGCTGCGGCCGCGTCGCCCGCGAGCAGGACCGGCGCGTCGGAGTGCTCCGGATCGCGGCGCAGTCGTTCGAGTACTTCGGGACCGCCCTGCACGACCGGCACCGAGGCCAGCGGGACGGTGTACGCGCCGGGGAAAGAATCCGGCGCGCCGACCCCAGTGGCGACCGCGACCGGTGTGCCGGGGGCGCGCGCGTCGACGCGATAGATCTCGACCGCCGGGTAGGCGGGACGCAGATCGCCGTCGGCCACCAGGTTGTCGGCGATGACGGCCGGTTCGATCGGATTGCCGAATTCGGCGACCCTGGTCAGCCCCGGCGACCCCTCGATCGCCCGGTGCGCGAGCAGCGGTCGCGTCGAGCGCGAGGTCTCCGGATCGAGATCGTTGCGCAGCACCAGATAGCCGATGCCCTGGTCGGCCAGGGTCGCCGCGAGTCCTTCCGAGGGGCGGCCGTCGGCGATCAGCCGCTGCACCGAATCCATCGCGCGGATGGTGCCGGGCGGGTTGAGCGGGACGGCGTCGCGGATCGCCCACGGGGTGTCGGCCAGCGCCTGAAGCGGCTCGTCCCTGGTCAGGCCCCATACCTGGCTGCCGAAGGGCGCGCCGGGTACCACGAGCGCGCGGGTCTCGGCGGCATTGTCGGACAGCCACCGCGCGGTCTGTTCCCAGTAGGCGGGGACCTCGTCGTAGGCCCCGCGCGGGGCCAGTTTGCCGGTCCAGGCCAGCGACGTGGACAGTGTCAGCGCGGCGAGCACGAGGGCCGCGATCGCGACCATGCGGTCACGTTCGGGGTGCGCGAAGGCGCTGCGCCACACCGGCAGCGGTGACGAGACGGGTAGCGGCACCCGCGAGAGCAGATGCGCGAGACCGATGACGAGCGGAAGCCGGATCAGCGGTTCGAGTTTGTGCACATTGCGCAGCGGCGCACCACCGGAATCGAGGAAGACGCGGACCGATTCGGCGAACGGACCGCTGAGTTCCCCGACGTAACCGGCGCAGATCCCGACCAGGCCGACCAGCAGGATCAGCGCGAACCGGCCGCGGAACGGCATGGTCCGCATGGCCAGTCCGGCCAGTCCCGCCGCCGCGAGGAGGCCGGTCGCCAGTACCGCCGCGGGCTGGGTGACCAGCACCGCGCCCGCGATACGTTCCGGGGAGACGAACGGCGTCCAGCTGTCGGTGCCGCGCAGCACCTCGGCCAGGGAGGCCCACTGGGTGGTGACGCCGGAGGATTCGATGTAGTCGAGGAACGGCGGGCTGACCTTGCCGAGCAGCAACAGGGGCACCGCCCACCACAGGGTGGCCAGTACGAGCAGCGGAATCCACGACCTGGTGAAACGCCACCAGTCGCGATTGGGCCGATACGAGGCCCACCACAGCAGGGCGGGCAGGAAGGCCGCGACGGTGGCGACCGCGTTGACCGAACCCATCAGCGCGAGGGCGAGCGCGCTGCCCGCGGGCGATACCGCGCCGCCGCGCGCGCGTCGGCGATAGGCGGTGCCGAGCGCGGCGGGAGCGAGCAGCACCCACGGCGCGAGCATCATCGGCAGCGTCTCCGAGGAGATCGAGCCGAGTGTCGTCAGCACCCGGGGCGAGAGGGCGAACGCGATCGCCGCGATGATCCTGGATCCGCGACTGCCGATGCCGAGCACTTCGCAGAGCCGGACGATGCCCCAGAACCCGGCGAGCAGCAGTAGCGCCCACCAGATCCGCTGGGTCACCCAGGCGGGCAGGCCGAGGATGTGCCCGGCCGAGAAGAACGCTCCGTGCGGGAAGAAATAGCCGTAGGCCTGGTTCTGCACCTGCCCCATCGGGGCCTGGCTGCTCCACAGGTGGGCGGCGCGTTCGAGGAATCCGAGCGGATTCTGCGCCAGATCGTATTTCGTGTCGGCGACCGTGAGACCGGGCGCCTGGAGAAAGGTGAGCAGGAATGCCGCGACCACGGTCCCGGCAAACCAGCGTCTACCCAGCGGTGCGACTTCCGGACGAGCCTGAGCTTGTGCCCCTTCTCGAACCTCTGCCGCGCCGGAGCCGAGCGAGTCGGCGGATGAAGCGGAGGTCAGAGGCTCAGCGGGCGCCGTATTCAACGTTGTTGAGCAACGAGGAATCCGGGTCTCCCCGGTCGAGGTCGGGGCGCGAGTTCTGCTGCACAGCGGCTGTGATCACGAATACCGCGACCGCGCCGAGGACGGCACCGGCGACCGCACTCGCAATGCCAGGGACAGCAAACTTCATCGCGGGACTCCAATACATCGACGCAGGCACATTCCGGGTCAACCTAGCAGGCCGATCGGTCTGCCGGTGTCAACAGTCCGTGTTTTCGCGCGCCGAATCCGGAAACTGCTGGTCGGTTGTCCGATTCTGCGCGGACTCAGTGCGCGGGGACGACGCAATCCAGTCCGCGCAACAGTGTGCGCAGTTTGGCCGTGGTCTCGTCGAGTTCGACCTCGGGATTCGACGCGGCGACGATGCCGCCGCCCGCGCTCGCCCGCACCGCGTGGCCGTCGGCCGACAATTCGGCGCAGCGGATCGCGACGACCCATTCGCCGTCACCGGCCGCGTCGCACCAGCCGACCGCGCCACCGTAGAAACCTCGATCCTGCTCGCCCGCCGTGATGATCTCCAGGGCGAGCGCGGTCGGGGTGCCGCAGACCGCGGGGGTCGGATGCAACATGATCGCCAGATCGAGCGCGGTCGTCGCCCGGTCACGCAGGATGCCGGTGATCGGGGTGGCCAGGTGCCAGACTTCCGGCGTGCTGACCAGTTCCGGACCGTCGGGAATGGACAGTTCGGCGCAGACGGGCGCGAGGATCTCGCGGATCCAGTCGATCACGAACGCGTGCTCGTCGCGATTCTTGGTGCTGGACAACAGTTCCGCGGCCTGCGCGGCATCGGCCGCCGGATCCGAAGGCCGCGGCATCGTGCCCGCGAGCGGCCGCAGGGTCACGGTGTCGCCGTGGCGGGCGACGAGGACTTCGGGTGTCGCGCCGATCAGGGTCGCGCCGTCGCGGCCGGAGGGCGTCAGGTCGACGGCGAAGACATTCGCGTGCGGATGCCTGGTCAGCAGGTGCGCGGCGACGAGTTCGGCATCGAGCGGGCTGTCGGCCTCGGCCAGCACGGATCTGGCCGCGACGATCTTGCGCAGCGGCTGGCCGGGATCGTTGAGCAGTTCGACCAGCGCCCGCACCCGTTCCACATGTGCCGCGGGAGAGGGGATCTCGTCGACCACCCGGACCGGGGGCAGCGGGGGGAGCGCGGCGGGTCGCCACGGTCCCGCCGTGTGCAGTACCTCGCGTGGCGCGTTCAACGCGGCGGGCCCGCTCGGATCGAAGGGCAGCGCGCCGACGATCAGGTCCGCCGTCCCGTCCCGCAGCGCGCGCCCCGCCGCCGCCGGTTCGGCGAAGACGCGATGACTACCGTGCGCGCGCAGCACACTGCCGGGTTGGGCGAGCAGGAATTCGTTCATGATCCTTCGACACTAACGCCGCCGGCCGCCGAGTCCGGATGCTGCGAGAGATGTCTCAGCGAGGATGTCTCAGCGTGCCGGTTCGCGGCCGGGCGGAACCATGAGCACCGGGCGGTGGCAGTGTTTCAACACCGCGTCCGCGACACTGCTGTGCAGGAGCGCGCGGATCCCGGTGGCGCCGCGGGTGCCCGCGACGATGATGTCGACGTCGAGTTCGTCGGCGCAGTCGACGATGGCGTTCCATATGGTCGACGAGCATTCGGCGGTCCGCGCCTCGGCGTTGAGCCCGGCCAGTTTCGCCAGCCGCACACCCTCGATATTGACGTTCCTGGCGTCGACGTAGGCGATGTCCTCGATCTCCTCGTCGGGCACCCATTCCGGCTGCATCACCCCGGAGAGTCCCGACAGTCTGGCCGCCTGGCGCACCATGGGCTCCCAGGCGGTGAGCACGACGGCACGGTTCGCGGACAGGAACCGTCCGGCGTATTCGACAGCGCGCTTGGCGTTCTCGGAACCGTCGTAGGCGATGAGCATCAAGTCGCAGGGCATGATGACCTCCCGGTGAGGGCGCACGGCCATTTTACCGGATCGGGCCGTGTCGTTCCGGGTGTGACGGCGGCCGTCCGCGCGCCGCCGCCGACGCGCCGGAGCGCCCCGGGGACGGACTCGGGCCTGTCGCGCAGTAGCGTGGATGTCCATGCGGAAGACGCCTCTCGTTCTGCTCGCGATCATCACCGCAGTCGCCACCGCCTGCTCCGGCGGTGACAGCGACACCGAAACCGCCGCGACCTCGACCACGCCGCTGTCGACGGGGCCGACCACCACCGGCGAATCGTCGATCACCCCGGCCCAGCGCGATTGCGGAGCGGCCTACCTGGCGCAGTTCACGCCGCGCCAGAAGCTGGCCCAGCTGCTGACCGTCGGCATCACCGGCGGCGCGGACGCGATGGAGACGGTGACATCCGAGCAGGTCGGCGGTGTTTTCGTGGGTGGGTGGACGGATAAGTCGCTGCTGACCAACGGCCAGTTGCCGCAGATCCAGCAGACCGCGATCGTGCCGCTCATGGTCACCATCGACGAGGAGGGCGGCCGGGTCTCGCGCGTCGCGGATCTGATCGGCGCGGCGCCCTCGGCCCGGGAGACCGCCCAGACGATGACCCCCGAGGAGTTCTACCAGGCGAGTCTGGTCCGCGGCCGGGCGCTGAAGAATCTGGGTGTGACGGTCGATTTCGCCCCCGATGTCGACGTCAGCAGTCAGCCCGACGATTCCGTCATCGGCGACCGCTCGTTCTCCGATGATCCCGACGTGGTCACCCGCTACGCCGACGCCTATATCCGCGCCATGAACGAGGTCGGCGTCGGGTCGGTCATGAAGCATTTCCCCGGCCACGGTTCCGGCTCGGGCGATTCGCATACCGGCGCGGTGCGGACACCGCCGCTGGATCAGTTGCAGACCAGTGATCTGGTGCCCTTCCGCAATCTCATCGGTTCCGGCGCCGCCGTCATGGTCGGTCATCTCGACGTGCCCGGCCTGACCGCGCCGAATATCCCCGCCAGTATCAGCCCGGCGGCGATGTCGTTGTTGCGCAACGGTTCCGGTTACGGCGCCGCGCCGTTCGACGGCCCCATCTTCACCGACGATCTGAGCGGTATGGCCGCCATCACCAGCAGGCTGGGGATCGAGGCGGCGGTGGAGGCCGCGCTGGTGGCCGGTGCGGACAACGCCCTGTGGATCAGTACCGACGCGGTGTCGAGTGTGCTCGACCAGTTGGAGAACGCGGTGGCGAGCGGCAGGCTGCCCGCCGCGCAGGTCGACGCCTCGGTGCTGCGCAACGGCAAATACAAGGGCGCGGCTCGCTGCTGATCCCGTTTCCGGTCACATCCCCTCGGCCCGCGCCTCTGTGCGCGGGCCGTCGCGTCACCCCGTCATGTCGGTCGCGGAAGGTCTGGTCGTAACGTAGGCGGGCCGACCCGCCGCCGGATCGCACGTCTAGCCTCATCGAGTCCGGTCGGTGGTGACCGCGCACAGTCCGGGATGACGGCGACTGGTGAGCAAATCCAACCCGCCGAACTTACCTTGGAGTAATATAGGGACTTCACCCTGTGGTAGGAGAGTGGATGGCGGGCGGAACGAAGCGACTTCCTCGGGCGGTTCGTGAGCAGCAGATGCTCGATGCCGCCGTCGAGGTTTTCTCGCGCAACGGGTTCCACGACACATCGATGGACGCGATCGCCGCCGAGGCGAAGATCTCCAAACCGATGCTTTACCTGTACTACGGCTCGAAAGACGAACTGTTCCGCGCGTGCATCCAGCGTGAGGGCCTGCGTTTCATCGAATCCGTGACACCGGCGGGCAACCCGCTGCTGACCCCGCACGAACAGGTGCGTACCGCGCTGGAGGGTTTTCTCGGCTTCGTCGACCGCAACCGCAGGTCATGGCAGGTCCTCTACCGGCAGGCCATCGGCCAGCAGGCCTTCGCCTCGGAAATCGAGAACGCCCGTGAGCGCGTCATCGAACTGACCGCCAAACTACTCGAGTCCAGCGCCAAATATCCCGAACCCGGCACCAACTTCGATGTGGTGGCGGTGGCCGTCATCGGTGCGGGCGAGGCGATCGCCGATCGGGTCGCCAGCGGTCGCATCGAAGTCTCCGAAGCGGTCGACCTACTCGACGACCTGGCCTGGCGCGGTCTGGCCGGGCGCAAGAAGGCCGAGTAGCCCCGAACCTCCCCTCGCCTTGCCGTGCGCGGTGCGGGGTGTCAGAGTTTCCTATCCCGCGGCGAATCGATCCGCGGTGAACGAATCCGGATCGAAAGAATCGGGGCCGCATGTTCGGGCTGCTCACCCCCTGTGCGCACGGCGCGCACAAATACGGCATCGACCCGTCGCAGTGGCGCGCCCACATGTGTGGGCTGTGCGTCGGTCTGCGTGACGGACACGGTCAGCTCGCCCGCACCGCCACCAATACCGACGCGATGGTGCTCAGCATGCTCACCGAGACCCAGCTCGGCGGTCCGGTCGCTCGCACCGAGGCCGGGCCGTGCGCCTTGCGCGGGATGCGTCGCGCGAGTGTCGCCGCCGCCGATTCGCCCGGTGTCCGGTTGGCCTCGACCGCGTCATTGCTGTTGGGTGCGGCCAAGATTCGCGATCACGCCGACGATCGTGACAGTTCGCCGCTGTTGCGCCGTCCGATGGCGATGGTGTCGGGACGCTGGGCAGACGGCGCGCGGGCCCAGGCCGCGCTGATCGACCTCGACGTGGAACCGCTTGTCGCCGCGATCGATTCCCAGGGTTCGCTGGAAGCACGCGCGGCTGCGTCGGATTCGCGGCCGATATCCCTCGATGAACTGACCGCCCCGACCCAGCTGTGCGCGGCCGAATTCTTCGCCCACACCGCCGTGCTCGCCGACCGCACCGCGAATGTCGAGCCGTTGCGCGAGGCAGGCCGCAATTTCGGGCGCATCGCCCACCTCGCGGATGCCGTCGAGGATCTGGAGGACGATCTCGCCCACGATCGGTTCAACCCGCTCGCCGCGACGGCGACCGCCGTCGATGACGCCTACGACCTGCTGCGCCGATCCGATACGGCCCTGCGGGAAGCCGTCACCGAAGTCGGACTCGATCGCGAGCCGACGGTGCGGTGGATGCTGCTCGATCCGCTCTCCAGCCTGCTCACCGGAATGGGCCGTGACCTCGGCATTCTCGCCCCCGCCGCGCACTATCCGCAGTACCCGGACCAGTATCCGCCGCAGTATCCCGACGATCCGAATCGGCGCAGACGCAAACCGAACCTGCTCGAGGGCATCGGCAAATTCCTCGTGCAGTATCCGACCGGCTACGCCTGCGTCGCCGACCACGACCGGCCGTGCAGCGGGCGCAGGAAGAAGGCCTGGATCAAGCGCATGGACTGCTGCGACTGCGGCGATTGCTGTTGCGACTGCTGAGTTACCGCGCGCTTCCGGTTCGCCTCGCGGGCGAACGGCTGCCAGGATGCTGTGGATCGACATGAAGGATCGGCCGTCGTGCGTCGGCCGGGGGAGGAATGGGGCGGAGTGTTCGGAATGCTGCGGCCGTGTTCGCACGGTGCGGAGAAATACGGAATCGACGCGTCGCAGTGGCGCGCGCACATGTGCGGGCTGTGCCTGGGTCTGCGTGACGGGCACGGTCAACTGGCGCGTACCGCGACCAATACCGACGCGATCGTGCTGAGCGTGCTGACCGAGGCCCAGCTCGCGGGTCCGATGGCGCGCACCACGGCGGGCCCCTGCGCGCTGCGCGGCATGCAGCGCGCGGAAGTGGCCCCCGCCGACGCGCCGGGCGTGCTGCTGGCCGCCACCGCCTCACTGCTACTGGGTTCGGCCAAGATCCGCGATCACGTCGAGGACCGTGACGGTTCGGTGCTCACCCGTCGTCCGATGGCGAAGGTGTCGCACCGCTGGGCCGATCGCGCGCGTGGTCAGGCCGAGCGGATCGGGCTCGATATCGAACCGCTCGTCGGCGCGATCGCCGGGCAGACCGATCTCGAACACCGGGCGGCCGGTACCCACCGCGCGGTCGACGCGAGCCTGTCCGAGGCCGGGCGCGCAACGTCGATCTCGCTCGACGAACTCACCGGCCCGACCCAACTGTGCGCGGCCGAATTCTTCGCTCACACCGCCGTTCTCGCGGGTCGCACGGAGAATATCGACCCATTGCGCGAGGCGGGCAGGCATTTCGGGCGCATCGCCCACCTCGCCGATGCCGTCGAGGATTTCGACGCCGACCGGGCACGTGGCCGGTTCAACCCGCTCACCGTCACCGGCACGACGATGCCGCAGGCCTACGACCTGCTGCGTGAATCCGAATCGGCGCTGCGCGCGGCCGTCGCCGAGGCGCAATTGGCGGATCTGCCGACGGTGCGCTGGATCCTGCTCGATCCATTGCACTCGCTGCTGCGTCGATTGCGTCGCGGGATCGGTGAGCCGATCGCCCACGCGTGCAATGCCTCTTCGCAGCATGTGGCAGGCCGTGCGGACGCGCCGCACGCGCATCGTGGCGGGACCGGCCATCGTCCCCCGACGCGGCCGAACATCGGCACCGGAATCGCCATCGTTCTCGGCGTGTATTGCACCGGCTGGGCCTGCTGTAACGAGCACACCGCCCCGTGTAGCGGTGAACGCAGAGATGCTCTGTGCAGTGGTGAGTGCGACTGCGGCTGCGGTGACTGCTGTGATTGCGGCGACTGCTGTGATTGCGGCGATTGCGGTTGCTGCTGCGACTGCTGATTCGGTCGGCGCGGCATAAGACGAGAAGCCCTCGAACCGTTCAGGATTCGAGGGCTTCTCGGATGCGGGCGATCAGCGCAGGGTCGCCGTCAGATGCGGGTACCCCTTCTTCGGATGTTTCAGCGCGAGATCCCAGCCGCCCGAGACCTGGTCCGCGTACATGTTCACCGTCGACGGCAGCAGGATCGGCTTCCCGAATTTCACCGTGTAGGTGGACTTCTCGGGGATCCGGCCCTCGATCGAGCCGAGTATCGCGGCGGCCGACCACATTCCGTGCGCGATCGGCTTCGGGAACCCGAAAGCCTTGGCGCCCAACGCCGAGGTGTGGATCGGATTGTGGTCACCGGAGGCCGCGGCGTACCGGTTGATCATCTTCTGATCCACCCGCAGCGCGCGCAGCGGTGGCGGTGGCACCTCGTCCGGTTTCGGTGCGGGTTTGGGTTCGCCCGACAGCGAGGTCTTCTGCTGGTGCAGGAACGTGGTCACCTGACGCCACACCAGTTCTCGCCCGACCTTCACCTCGGTGATCGCGTCGACGAGCAGACCTTTGGGGTGTTCGCGCAGGTTCTCGATATGGGTTTCGAAATCCAGCGGTTCGGCCACCGAGATCTCGCGTGCGCGTTCGATCGTGTTCTCCGCGTGCACCGCGCCCACCGCGACGAACGGGAAATCGCGGGCGACCACCAGTTGCATCGCCAGCGGGAAGCTCAGCACGAACGGGTAGGTCAGCGGCAGCGAATCACCGAAACGCAGCCCGGTGGCCCGGCAGTAGGCGGCCAGATGGTCCGGGTCGACCCGGAAACCTTCCAGTCGCACCACGCGATCCGGCAGCGACGCGCGGCGCTGTGACAGCAGCGGCACCGCGCCGAGTGCGGCCTTGACGAAGAGTTTGCTGTTCTTCGGCGGCTCGGTGAGCGAGATCCTCTGCGTCATCATGCCCCGATCAGGCTCTGCCCGCAGACCCGAACGACATTGCCGCTCACCGCGTTCGACGCCGGTCCGGCGAAGTAGGCGATGGTCTCGGCGACGTCGACGGTCTGGCCGCCCTGCAACAGCGAGCTCATCAGCCGTCCGGCCTCGCGGGTGGCGAGCGGGATGGCGGCGGTCATCGCGGTCTCGATGAAACCGGGCGCGACGGCGTTGATGGTGATGCCCTTCTCCGCCAGCTTCGGCGCCTCGGCGTCGACCATGCCGATGACGCCCGCCTTGGACGCGCCGTAGTTGGTCTGGCCGCGGTTGCCCGCGATACCCGCGATGGAGGACACGTCGATCACGCGCCCGCCTTCCTTGAGCACGCCGCGGGCGACCAGGCCTTCGGTGATGCGGTGCGGCGCGGCCAGATTCACGTTGATGACCGAATTCCAGCGGCCCTCGTCCATATTGGCCAGCAGTTTGTCGCGGGTGATGCCCGCGTTGTGCACGATGATGTCGATCCAGCCGAATCGCTCGGTGGCGAAATCGGCCAGTTTCTCGGCGGCGTCGGGGGCGGTGACGTCGAGCGCGAGCGCGGTGCCGCCGACCTTGTTCGCCGTCTGCGACAGTGCCTCGCCCGCGGCCGGGATATCGGCGACGATGACGGTGGCGCCGTCACGGGCGAAAACCTCGGCGATGGTCGCGCCGATACCGCGCGCCGCGCCGGTGACGACGGCGACCTTGCCCGCCAGCGGCTTGTCCCAGTCGGCGGGGGCGGTGGAATCGGCCGAGCCGACCCGGATCACCTGTCCGTCGACGAACGCCGATTTGGCCGAGAGCAGGAAGCGCAGTGTGGATTCCAGACCGCTGGCGTTCGGCGCGGCCTCCGGCGAAAGGTAGACCAGTTGCGCGGTGGAGCCGCGCAGCAGTTCCTTGCCGAGTGAACGGGTGAAACCCTCGAGCGCGCGCTGGGCGATCTGCTCGTCGACGCTGCCGGTCAGTTCCGGCGTGGTGCCGATGACGAGGACGCGGCCCGACGCGGTCAGGCTGCGCAGGGCGGGCTGGAAGAATTCGAAGAGCTGCGAGAGTTCTTCGATCGAGCCGATTCCGGTGGCGTCGAAGACGAGCGCGCCGTGCTTGGCGCCCTGCTCGAGCGAGTCTGCGAAGGTGTAGTCGGACAGGAGTGCGCGCACCGGTTCGGCCACGCGGCCCTTGCCGCCGATCAGTACCGGGCCGGGCAGCGCCGCTTCACCTTTGGCGTAGCGGCGCAGGTTCTCCGGCTTCGGCAAGCCCAGCTTGCTCGCCAGGAACTGGCCGGGGGCGGAGTGTACGAACGATCCGTAGAGGTTGGGAGCACCCTTACTCTTGCTGGCTGCCACTGTTCCTACCTTTTCTGTGTCGTGGTGGTCTCGTGCACTGCATGCCCCAGGCGAACGTGCTGACACGTGCGGGGTACGGTGTCGACAATTAACTTACTCCAGAGTAAGTTTAATGTAAACCGATACCGCCGCCTGTCGGGTACGCGCGAGGAATTTCCGCGTCCCGCCCCGGCGACGGTGTGCAGGCAGCTGTTCCCAGTGCATATGCCCACCCCACGAGACCTGGAGACTCGAGTGACAAGCAAAGCCCGTTCGGCCAAGACCCCGCGGCAGCCGCGCCCGATCGCGATCGTGGGCGGTAACCGGATTCCGTTCGCCCGCTCCGACAAGGCCTACGCGCACGCCTCCAACCAGGACATGTTCACCGCCGCGCTGGACGGCCTCGTCAGCCGCTTCAATTTGCAGGGTGAGCGCCTCGGAATGGTCGTCGGCGGCGCGGTGCTCAAGCGGGTCGGCGAGCACAGCCTGATCCGTGAGAGCGTTCTCGGCTCCACGCTGAGCCCCTACACCCCGGCCCACGATCTACAGCTGGCCTGCGGCACCGGCCTGCAGTCCATCGTCACCGTGGGCGACGCCATAGGGGCTGGTCGGATTGATGCCGGAATCGGCGGCGGTACCGACACCACCTCCGACGCGCCGATCGGCGTCAGCGAGGGCATGCGCGAGTGGATGCTCGACGCCAACCGGGCCAAGTCCAACAAGGACCGGCTCAAGCTCGTCGGCCAGTTGCGGCCCGGCATGCTCGGTATCGAGATCCCGCGCAACGCCGAACCGCGCACCGGCCTGTCGATGGGCGAGCACGCCGCCATCACCGCCAAGGAATTCGGCATCGCCCGCGAGGCCCAGGACGAACTGGCCTACCTGTCGCACAAGAACATGGCCGCCGCCTACGACCGCGGTTTCTTCGACGACCAGATCACCCCGTTCCTCGGCCTCACCCGCGACGACAACCTGCGTCCCGGATCGACCGTCGAGAAGTTGTCCACGCTGAAGCCGGTCTTCGGCGTCAAGGCGGGCGGCGCGACCATGACCGCGGGCAACTCGACCCCGCTGACCGACGGCGCGTCCGCGGTGCTGCTGTCCAGCGACGAATGGGCCGCCGAGCGCAAACTGCCGACCCTGGCCTACCTGGTCGATTCCAAGGTCGCGGCCGTCGACTACATCCACGGCCCCGACGGCCTGCTGATGGCACCGACCTACGCGGTACCGCGCATGCTGGCCCGCAACGGCCTGACCCTGCAGGATTTCGACTACTACGAGATCCACGAGGCCTTCGCCTCCGTTGTCCTCGCCACCCTCCAGGCCTGGGAATCCGACCAGTACTGCAAGGAACGCCTCGGCCTCGACGGCGCCCTCGGCGCCATCGACCGCGGCAAACTCAATGTCAACGGCTCCTCCCTCGCCGCGGGCCACCCCTTCGCCGCGACCGGCGGCCGCATCGTCGCCTCCACCGCGAAACTGCTCGCGGAAAAGGGTTCGGGCCGCGCCCTCATCTCCATCTGCGCCGCGGGCGGCCAGGGCGTCGTCGCCATCCTGGAGCGCTGAGACACGGAAAGGGTGGCATCCGATCCTTCCCCGGGATCGGATGCCACCCATCGCTGGATCCCGGTTCCGGCCGGATCGGATGACCGCAGCGGAAGCCGTGGTCGCCGAGGCGGACCGGAGCCGGGGCCAGCCGGTGAAAAACGTACTTCAGTCGGGCTTCCGTGGTGACCGGAACGGGCGGTTTGTTCCGCTGACCGGGGCGGACAGGGACGGGCGTACCGACCGAGGTGCGGTAGCGCCCGGCGCGCGGGGGGATTCGGTCCGGGGGCGTTTCGGTTGCGGTGCTTATTTTTTCGGCAGTTCGTGGTGTCCGCCGAACGCTTCGCGCATGGCGGAGAGCATTTTGTCCGCGTAGAGCGAATCGCCGCGCGAGGAGAAACGCTGGAACAGTGCGGCCGCGAGGATCGGCGCGGGGACGCCGACGTCGATCGCGGCGTCCAGGGTCCAGCGTCCCTCGCCGGAATCGGAGACCCGTCCGTCGAAGGAGTCCAGGTTCGGGTCGGCGTAGAGCGCGCCCGCGGTGAGGTCGAGCAACCACGAGGCCACCACCGAGCCGCGTCGCCACACTTCGGTCACCTCGGGGATGTCGAGGTCGTAGCGGTAGAACTCGGGATGCTCCAGCGGGGTCTCCTCGGCGGAGAACTCCCCGGCGTGTTCCGCGCCGTGATTCGCCTTGTGCAGGATGTTGAGGCCTTCGGCATAGGCGGCCATGGCCCCGTACTCGATGCCGTTGTGCACCATCTTGACGAAATGCCCGGCCCCGGCGGGACCGCAGTGCAGATATCCCTGTTCGGCGGTCGACGGCTCCCCGTCGCGTCCAGGCGTCCGCTCGGCGGCCCCCACGCCCGGCGCGATGGATTTCAACAGCGGATCGAGGTGTTCGACGGGTCCGCTCTCGCCGCCGATCATCAGGCAGAAGCCGCGCTCCAGTCCGAAAACGCCACCCGAGGTGCCGATATCCACGTAGTGGATGCCCTTCGGGGAAAGTCGCGCCGCCCGGTGTATGTCCTCGTGATACCGGCTGTTGCCACCGTCGATGACGATATCGCCCGATTCGAGTAGTTCGCCGAGTTGGTCGATCACCGCGCCGGTGGCACCCGCCGGGATCATCACCCACACCACCCGGGGAGTTTCCAGCCTGCCGACGAAATCGGCCAGGTCCGCGGTGCCGACGAAACTGTCGCCGAGTTCGGAGGTCAACTCGTCGATATTCTCGGTTCTGCGGTCGCAGCCGACGGCCGTATGCCCGTCCCGGACGATCCTGCGCACGATATTGGCGCCCATTCGGCCGAGGCCGACCATTCCCAGCTGCATATCCGACCATCTCCCTGGTGTGTGCCGAGCGGATGTGGCGAGAGTCATGCTCATTGTCTCGCTCCGATCGCCGCGCCGCCGTCCACGGTGTGTAACGCACCGTGCGCTGCGCCGATAAACAGATCGGCTCCGCGTAGTTGCCAGACCCCCGACCCGGCAACTGCGCGGGGCTTCTCCACGTTCCCAGGCTGCTATTTGCTAGAGATTAGCTGAGGGTTCGTGCCGTGCGGACGACCACGATAGGGCTCTATCGTTGGGGAGACCCGCACGGTGCGGGTACCTGATTACCTTCAGCGGGGAGGACGGTTCGTGACGAGCGAGTCGAGCACCGGAAGCCACGACCGAGGCCGACGCGACGGCGGCGAAGTCGGGCTACGCCAGCTCCTCGAATCGCATCGGACGGCGGGTGAGCAGGCCCCGGAGTGGACCTCGGCACCGACCCAGCCTCTACGTACCCAGCGCCCCGCACCGCGAAACCACCCCCGCGACGCTCGGCCGGATCCCGCGAGATCCGGCCCTCCCGGCCCGCCGCCGCGGCGGCCCGGTTCCGGCGACAGACCCGCGGCGAGTCCGTGGTGGCAATCGCCGACGACCAAACGCGTCGGCATCGCGATCGGCGCAGTCCTCGGGCTCGCCGTCCTCGGCTATATCGCGGACCTGGTGACGACCTCGGGTGAGGTTCCCCGCGGCGTCGTGGTCGCCGGGGTCGACATCGCGGGGATGGATCCCGCCGCGGCCGACGCCAAACTCCGTGCCGCACTGGGTAACCGGTCCAACGAGGAACTGCCGCTGCGCATCGGTGACGCGGAGTCGCGGATCGTCCCCGCAGCGGCGGGCCTGCAAGTCGACTGGGACACGACCTGGGATCGCATCGGCGGCCAGCCGTACAACCCGTTCACCCGCCTCGGCTCGATGTTCGGCACCCGCCACGTGCCCGTCGCCAGCGACGTCGACGACGCCGCGTTGACCGCGCAGCTCACGTCGTTGCACGAACACGATCGCGCCACGGTCGACGGCACCATCCGATTCGAGAACGCCAAACCCGTCGCGATCCCGCCCGTGCCGGGACAGGTACTCGACACCACCGCCGCGCGCTCCCTGATCATCGACAAGTGGATCCTCGGCGCCGCCATCGACCTGCCGGAGGTGCCGGCGCCGCTGACCGTGCGCCCCGAGGCCGTCGACCAGGCGCTGCGCGATATCGCGGAGCCCGCCGTGCGGGCCGAGGTGAGCTTCGCGGGTAAGGCGGGTGCGGCGAAACTCGATCCGGCGCAGATCGCGAGCGTCATCTCCTTCGCGCCGGACGGGCAGGGCGGTCTCGCGCTCAACGTCGACCAGAACGCCGCGACAGGTTTGCTCGCACCGCAGCTGGCGGCCACCGAAGTCGAACCGAAGGACGCGAGTTTCGCGGTGGGCGGCGGTTCTGCCCGGGTGGTGCCCGCCGTGACCGGTGACAAGATCAACTGGGCCAAGACCCTCGAACAGCTGCCCGTCCTCCTGGTGGCGCAGGAGCGCACCGCGCAGGCCGTCTACGAGAAGGTGGACCCCGCGCTGACCACCGCCGCCGCGGAAGCGCTCGGCATCGTCGAACCCATGGGCGTGTTCACCACCGGCGGCTTCAGCGGTCCGTCCGGGGTCAATATCCGCACCGTCGCGCAGAAGGTCAACGGGGCGGTCGTCAAACCGGGAGACACGTTCTCCCTCAACGACTTCACCGGTACACGCGGCGTCGCCGAGGGGTATGTCGAATCCGGCATCATCGATCACGGCCGCCCCAGCACCGCCGTCGGCGGCGGCATCAGCCAGTTCGCCACCACCCTCTACAACGCCGCCTATTTCGCGGGTATGGAGGACGCTGGGCACACCGAACACAGCTACTACATCTCGCGCTACCCCGCCGCCCGCGAAGCCACCGTCTTCGACGGCGCCATCGATCTCAAATTCCGCAACAACACCCAGTCGGGCGTCTACATCGAGACGACCACGTCGGCCTCGGAGATCACCGTCCGCCTGTGGGGCACCAAGACGGTCAATGTCGAATCCGTCACCGGCGACAAGTCCAAACCCACGGAGCCGAATACCGTCACCCTGCCGAAGGGCAAGGACTGCATCGCCTCCGAAGGCGCTCCCGGATTCACCATCTCCGACACCCGCATCATCACCGACCGCAAAACCGGTCGCGAGGTGTCCCGCCATACCCGGACGGTGAAGTACGACCCGATTCCGGTGGTGAAATGCGAGGAGAAGTGACCCCGAGGCTGTTCTGAGGGCGCGGCGCGCCTTCCGGTGCCTCGTTCGGCGCGTAGTGCGTCCCCTACCTTCGATCGAGGTCTGTTCCGGCCTCTCTCCTCACCTCGTAGAGGGCCGGGGGCCTGACTCGTGAGAGTTCGGGGTATCCCGGCTGCCGTGGTCGCTGCTCGCGAGCCGGTGGCCGGATGCATGCCCGAGGCCATGAATCCGCTCAGTCCCTGCGGGTGACGGCGGCGTCGATCGGTGCCGTCAGCGCATTCCTTCGCGCCGACCCCGCTCGGTAGGGATCCGCCCGCCGCCGAGTTCGCGCGTCGGTCGTACCAGTACTCCGTTCGAACCTGGGCATATCTGTGTGCCGATGAAATCGGCGTAGGACTGCTGTCCGATACTCGCGGTATCGTGAATATGTTCCGCGAAATCGGTGTGAATCGGAATGCCTGCGGCTGTGTTACAGATAGTTTCCGGTGAGGTTTGTCTCATATTTGCTATTGAATTGCTAACCTCTATTCCAGTGGCCATAGAATTATGGGCACGGGTTTGTGTTTGCTTGTCTCGACGACGCGAATAATGCGGTCCGCAACCCGATGGTTCTGGGGTTATGCCCAGAGAATTATGGGCATGCACGACCCGTGTCGGATCGATCGAATTCCATAAAATACCTGGTAGTCCGGGTGTCTGTCGTCGTTACGTCGGAACCGTGGTGCGCGGTCGCGTTCGTGAATCCTCGGCCCCGCCGACTGCATATCGAAATATTCGTTAATCATCGGCAATGCGGGCCCGTGGGCGGCCGGTGGAGAAACTCTCTGAGGTCGCCGACATCGTGATAGGACTTGATCCGGCCATTAGCCGGTCCGCTGATGGCGTCAGAATTACTCGACAGGAATGAATCAAGCAATGAAGAAGCTTTCGATGTTCGTGCTCACCGGTGCCGCGGCTGCGGGAATCGTGCTGTCCGGCGCGGGTATGGCCGCCGCCGACGAGGGAACGACCCCGCCGCCCGCCGCGGGCACCGGCTCCTCGGAGCAGCTGGCCAAGGTTCTGCAGGGCCTCTCGTCGGGTTCGTCGAAGCCGGGTCAGACCCCCGCCCCGACCGAGTAACAACGGTGCACCCCACCGCGGCAGGCGCCGTCGCGGTGGGGTCATTCGACCGGCCCCGGATCCGCGACCCACGTGGCCGTTGCCGACATCGTGACGAAAATGGAAACGGCCCGGATCGCTCCGGGCCGTTTCGTCGTATCCGGTACTACCCCAACGGTGTTCGCATGAGGATGACGTTGTACTGGGTGTGCACGGTGAGCAGGAAGTACAGGTCGCGCCCGGTCTGATACGGGAAGATCATCGGGGCGTAGGCGGTGGGCAGTGACGGCGCGTCGATGAGAACGCGCGGCGGGCCCCACGGACCTTCGGGTGCTGGGGCGGTGCGCATGACCACCGAATTCGCGGGATCGGTTGTCAGCATGACGTATTGGCCGAGGTATTCGTTCCACATCACCGACAGTTCGGCGACATCACCGACGATGGGCGCGGCGACCTTGACGTCCGGTTTCCACTCCTTGCCGTCCCAATACTCGTAGGTGTCGAGATTGGCGATATCGGCTTCCTTCGTGCGGGAGACGAATCCGGGGTTCGCGCGCCCGGCGGGGGTGCCGTACCGGTAGATGTAGCCACCGGTCTTCAGGAACGCGCTCTGCTGGAAACTCTGCCAGCCGTCGACATTCGCGCGGCGGGTGTTGGGCAACTGCGCCCAGGTCTGACCGCCGTCGCCGGAGACGGCCAGGGTGGAGAAGTTGGTGATCCATTTGCCGTGATCACCCCAGCCCTGCACCGACATCATGCTCATGTACTGCACGCCGCCGACCGAGATGCCCGCGGTGGGAATGAAACTGATCTCGATGCCGGGAATCTTGGGGCTCGGCAGCGGATTCGTCACGGCGCTGTCGAAGTAGATGCCGTTCGACGGATCCTTGGTGCTGCTGCGGAACAGCACATTCGACGACCAGGCCCAGACACTGCCCGCAAGCAGATTCGGGACGCCGAGTCCGGCGCTGTCGCCGAAGGCGGTGATCATGGTGCCGCGGCCGTCGTCCCACATGATGCCGAGGTCGGTGCCGAGCATATTGACGTTCTGGGTCCGGTTCGGACTGTCCATCCCGGTGACCTGGAAGACCGCCTGGGTCGGCCCCGGCAGCTGCGGTAGTCCGCGCCAGCCGTTCAGGCCGGGAATCGGATTCACGTTGTTCGGGTCGGCTGCGGCGGGGCCCGCGACCCCGACCACGAGTACCACGCCGATGGCACAGGCCCTGGCGAGTGCCGACAGCGATCGTTTCATTCGGACGAATCCCTCCTGTGGCGCGGTTGCCCGCAATATTGTGCCCGTTGATCGTCGATCGGTGTGGTGTACGGCACTGTGGGGCGGGACACGTTCACCGGATCGAGTCCTTCGGGGAATCAGCAAGATCGTTCCTGGGTACTGCCTATAGTGGGCTGGAGCACATATGCGCGTGTCGGGCGCGGGTCCGCCGGTCCTGGACTGCTCCGATGACCAGGTGAGATCCGGCACCCGTGATCTCGTGCTCGGCGACGATCGGCGCGCACGGTCACGATCACGGGTGAGCGGATGGATGACGACAAGACACTACGTGCCTGGTGGCACGATCCGGTCGACTACTACTGGCTGATCCGCACCCTCGCGGCGCGGTCGGCGCTGCTTCCGCTGAAGTGGGCGATCGGTTTGCCGGGGATCAGCCTGGTCGTCTTGTCCGTGGTGATCGCCGGTACCCCTTTCGGCCCCACCGGCGATCCGAGTCCGGCGACCATCGTCGGCGTGGTCACCGGGGGGTTGTGGACCGTGCGATGGCTGTTGTTCCCCTGGCCGGGCAAAACCGAGTCGCTGCTGCTGATGGCGTTCGTCGATGTGCTGTTCACGGTCGAGTTCTTGCAGGTGACGGACCGTTTGTTCGGGGCGATGGGCGCGATTCTGTTCGTGGTTTCCGGCAGTTATCTGGCCTTCTTCCACAGCGCCAAGGTGTTGGCGGTGCACGCGGTGTGGGCGTTGTTCTCGGTGATCCTGCTGTCGACGCTGGTCGCGACCGACGGCGGCGATGTCCGATTGGCCGTGGCGACGGCTCTGCTCATGGTGGGCGCGGTCGCGGGCGCGCTACCCGCGCTCCAGTTCATGTACTGGATTCTGCGCACCGAATCGCTGTCGGATCCGCTGACCGAACTGCTCAACAGGCGCGGTCTGGAGAATCGGCTGCCGAGGTTGATCGACGGCCACAGTTCGGTCTGCGTCATGACCTTCGATCTCGACCGGTTCAAGAGCGTCAACGACAACTTCGGGCACCGGGTGGGCGATACCGTGCTGATCCGGACGGCCAAGCGGTTGTACGCCGCCGCGGAAGCGGGTTCGGTGGTGGCGCGCACCGGCGGCGAGGAATTCGTCGTCGCCGCGCCGATCGCGACGGCCGACGTCAGGGCGGAGGCGGAGCGACTACGTCGCGCCGTCGCCGCGACCGCCGAATCGGAGGTCGAGGTGACGGCGAGCGTCGGCGTCGCGGTATTCGACGCGGGCGCCTACGCGGACAGTCCACGGCCCGCGCCGGAGATGCTGCTGCACCGCGCGGACGCCGCGATGTACCGGGCCAAGGAATCCGGGGGGAATCTGGTCGTGATCGATGAATTGACGCCGCCGCTCGGCGACGAGTACCTGCCGCCGTTGTTCCCGGACGCGCGCTAGAAGTCGGTCGACCCCGCGCAGGCACAGCCCCGCGCACGCCGGTCACGCATTGCGGGCGGCCGCACCCGCAGGTGAAAAGACCCGGAGGCAGCTGCCTCCGGGCCGTTTCGTTCGAACTCAGCGTTTCATCAGAACGCGGCTTCGTCGAGCTCCATGATGTCGTTGTCCAGGTTCGACAGGATGGCGCGGGTCGCGGTCAGCTCCGGCAGGATATTGCGGGCGAAGAACTGCGCCACGCCGACCTTGCCGGTGTAGAACGCCACGTCCGAACCGGTCGCGCCGTTGTCGAGCGCCTTGATCGCGACGTCGGCCTGACGCAGCAGCTGCCAGCCGATGAACAGGTCACCGACCGCCATCAGGAAGCGCACCGAACCGAGTCCGACCTTGTACAGCTCGGACTGATCCTGCTGGGCGCCCATCAGGTGCCCGGTCAGGGTCGCGGTCATGGCCTGGACATCCTCGAGCGCGGTCGCGAGCAGTTTGCGCTCGGCCTTGAGGCGGCCGTTGCCCGCTTCGGACTCGATGAACTTCTGGATCTGCCCGGCCACGTGGGCCAGGGCGACACCGCGGTCGCGGCCGATCTTGCGGAAGAAGAAGTCCTGCGCCTGGATCGCGGTGGTGCCCTCGTAGAGGGAGTCGATCTTGGCGTCGCGGATGTACTGCTCGATCGGGTAGTCCTGGAGGAAGCCCGAGCCGCCGAAGGTCTGCAACGATTCGGTCAGGTACTGGTAGGCCCGCTCGGAACCGACACCCTTGACGATCGGCAGCAGCAGATCGTTGACACGGAAGGCGACATCCTCGTCGGCGCCGGATACCAGCTGCGCCACGTCGGCGTTCTGGTGGGCGGCGGTGTAGAGATAGATGGCGCGCAGGCCCTCGGCGTAGGCCTTCTGGGTGGCCAGCGAACGACGCACGTCCGGGTGGTGGGTGATGGTGACGCGCGGCGCGGTCTTGTCGGTCATCTGGGTGAGGTCGGCGCCCTGCACGCGGATCTTGGCGTACTCCAGCGCGTTCAGGTAACCGGTCGACAGGGTCGCGATGGCCTTGGTGCCGACCATCATGCGCGCGTTCTCGATGACGTCGAACATCTGCGCGATGCCGTTGTGCACCTCGCCGACCAACCAGCCCTTGGCTGGCACGCCGTGGCCGCCGAAGGTGACCTCACAGGTGGCCGAGACCTTGATGCCCATCTTGTGCTCGACATTGGTGACGAAGACGCCGTTGCGATCGCCCTTGGTGTTGGTGTCGAAGTCGTAGTGCCACTTCGGTACGTAGAACAGCGACAGGCCCTTGGTGCCCGGTCCCGCGCCCTCGGGGCGAGCCAGCACCAGGTGCATGATGTTCTCGAACAGGTCGTCGGAATCGCCCGAGGTGATGAAGCGCTTGACGCCCTCGATATGCCAGGAGCCGTCTTCCTGCTTGACCGCCTTGGTGCGGCCGGCACCGACGTCGGAGCCGGCGTCCGGCTCGGTCAGCACCATGGTGGCGCCCCAGTTGCGGTCGGCGATGACCTCGGCCCACTTCTTCTGCTCGTCGGTGCCGTTGTTGTAGAAGACCTGGGCGAAGCCCGCGCCCGCCGCGTACATCTGGGCGGGCGGGTTGGCGCCGAGGACCATCTCGCCGAGCGCCCAGCCGATGACGCTGGGGGCGCCGAGGCCGCCGAGCTCCTCGCGGACGGGAACCTTGGACCAGCCGCCGTCCTCGAGGGCGCGGTAGGACTTCTTGAAGGATTCCGGCAGAGTGACCGTGTGGGTCTCGGGGTCGAAGGTCGGCGGGTTGCGGTCGCCGTCGACGAACGAGTCGGCCAGCGGGCCCTCGGCCAGACGCCGGACCTCGCTGAGCATCTCCTTCACCGTTTCGGTGTCCAGGTCGCCGTAGGCGCCCGCGTCCAGCAGCGATCCCAGGCCCAGAACCTCGAAGAGGTTGAACTCGAGGTCGCGGACGTTGCTCTTGTAGTGACCCATTTCGGTACTCACTCTCCGTTGAGTTGGTGCGGTCGGTTGTCTGCCGTTCCCGCCCGTTCTTCGCTCCACCGGGTAGCCGGTTTTCCGCATGCTACTCGCGGGTAACTTACCGATCATATTACCGGCCGGTAATCGACTCGGCAAAGGCTGGAGCGGGGAATGTGACGTGGAAAACACCGCCACGCCGTTGCCGCGCCGAGTCTCACCTAGTAGGCCGAAGCCGTGTGAGCGCCCCGCGAGCCCCCGACACCGGGATTGTGGCCGGTCACAAGACCCCGTTGGCGATACGGTGACCTATGCAGATCGAGACGAGTGCCGGGCCCGCCGAGATCGAACTCGTCAAGCCCCGTGGCGCGCGCTTCCTGTTACTGCTGACCCACGGATCCGGCGGCGGGGTCGACGCCGCGGACCTGCTCGCGGTCCGCGATACCGCGCTGGAACTGGGCGGCGCCGTGGCGCTGATCATGCAGCCCTACCGGGTAGCCGGCCGTCGCGCGCCCGGTTCAGCGGTCGTGCAGGACGCGGCCTGGCTGGAGATCGTCGCGGCCCTGCGGAAGAAGGTGCGCAAACCGCTGATCCAGGGCGGTCGCAGCAACGGCGCGCGGGTCGCCTGCCGCACCGCCGTCGCCGCGAAGGCGCGCGGTGTGCTCGCCCTGTCGTTCCCGCTGCATCCGCCGGGTAAGCCGGAGAAGACCCGGCGCGAGGAATTGCTCGCGGTCGGCGGTATCGAAGTCGTCGTGGTGAACGGGGCCAACGATCCCTTCGGCGTACCCGATCCCGCTGATGCCGCCGAAGTTCGCGTCGTACCCGGTCAGCCGCATTCGTTCCGAAGCGGATTCGATGTCATCACCGCGACGGTGCGCCCGTGGTTGGAGCGCTGGTCGCAGTAGCCTGCGCTCGATCCCGGAGCGGTCGCCGACTCGAAAACCCGAGGTCGGCGACGGGCGTGCTCGTCTCCGCGTGAATGTCGGGCCGGTGCGATCGCCGCGGCGCGAGCATCGCCCGGTGGAACCGCCGCGCGGTGTTCCGGCCCGGCTGTGGTGCTCGGCCATCCCGCCTGGTGCGGGTCGCCGCCTATTCGATCGATGCGGCGGGCGTGTGGGGACGTGTGGCGATCACAAGGGCGTCGATCGCGTCGCGATGTTCGGTGGGTCGGTAGATCCGATCGGCGACCCGGATTTCGAGGTGGACGGGGGCGAGGTCGGCGGTGACGTCGTCGGGGGTGAAGTGGATCGCCGGATCCTGCGGGCCGCCATAGCCTTCGGTGAGGTTGAGGGTGTCGTGGCCGAGTACGAACAGGGTGCCACCGGGGGACAGTCGGTCGGCCGCCGCGCGCAGAACCGTGCCGCGCTGGTCGGCGGGCAGGTGCAGGAACACCATCAGGATCAGTTCGAAGGGACCGGTGATCTCGGCCGCGTCCAGGTCGGTGACGTCGGCGCACTGCCAGGTGATACGGCTGCGCACCGAACGGGACAGCCGGGTCGCCACGGTCCTGCCCTTGTCGACCCCGACCTGGGAGTAGTCGACCGCGTGTACCTGCCAGCCGTGGGTCGCCAGCCAGAGGGAGTTGCGCCCTTCGCCGCACGCGAGGTCCAAGGCGCGCGGCAACTCGGGGGGCGTACCGCTCGGGGTGTCGGGCAGCAGCGGGGTCGAGCGTTCCAGCCCGTACACGTGCTCGACCACGGTGGCGTTCGCGGGCGCACCCCACACCAAATCGCCCTGCGCGTACCTGGCGTCCCAATCAGCGGCCTCCATGCTCGGAAGTCTATTGAGCGCCGGGTACGAACCAAGCGCGCGGTGCGCCGCTGCGCGAACCTCGCGTGGTGCCGCTGCGCGAACCTCGCGTGGTGCCGCTGCGCGAACCTCGCGTGGTGCCGCTGCGCGAACCTCGCGTGGTGCCGCCGCGCGAACCCCGCGCGGTGCGCCGCCGCGCGGGCGCCTCGCACGCACCGAACCGGGCGGGCCGGTTCACCTCCGAGGAGACGAACTCATTCGGGCAACCACGCGACCGGTGAGGTCTCCCGTATGTGAACGAGCACGTCGAAGGCGTCGAGCAGCGCGTCCACGGTCATATTGGCCTCGGAATCCTTCGACTCGTCGTAGATCCCGCTGATGACACGCATGGTGGCCGGTTCACGCCATCGCCGCGCCACCGAGTCCGGCGCTTCTGCATGCGGGTCGACGAAATACGCGTCCAGGTCGACCTGTCCGAGTTCGGCGTCGAGCAGGTCGGGCGCGGGGTCGGGAGCGCGCCCGGTCCCCAGATCGCCGTGATGGAATCCCAGTGCGACCGCGACGTATTCGGCGCCGAGCCGAGTGCGCAGATGGCTGCCGGTGCTGACGAAGGCGTCCGGATCGGTGCGGCCGACGCCGACCGGGATCGCCGAGATATGCGCGATGCCGTCCCAGTAGACGATCCGGGACGCGGCGGCCCGCTCCAGAATCCTTCGTGCCGAACGGAGTTCGTCTCCGGCGAATCCGCCACGGCCCGCCACGCTGTTCTCGTGGAATTCCACGATCACCCGCGCGTGGTCGAGCGCCGCGTCCCGCGCTGGTGACGCGGTCAATCCGTCGACCAGCGCGTACATGTCACGGGCGTGTTCGGCGAACGGCCGTCCCGGATGGACGCCCCGGTGCCGCTGGACGTGTTCGTCCATCCGGTGGGCGGTGCGGATCGGCGTGAGATGGGCTTCGACGGCGGGTACGAGTTCGGGCGCCGCGACGCGCAGCTGGTCGAGAACCGCGTCGTAGTCGGCGGATTCCGCGTCCGGTGGTCGCACGCCGAAGATCGTGACCGGATCGTGCGGGTGCTCGATGTTGTAGGCGCGCAGCCATGCCATCGTCGCGATCGTCTCCGCGGTGCGCAGCGGACGCCAGGCCTGGGCGAGCACCTCCTCCGGCGTTCCGGTCCCGCCGCGCACGTAGGCGTCGAACCGGTCGCCCGAACGCGCGCTGTCCTGGATCGCGAGCGCGCGGAATCCGTGCCGGAGCACCAGTGCTCGCAGGATCCGCTCGCGCACCCCGTAGGTCTGACGGGAGAAACGGGTGGATTCGCCGAGGCCGACGACGGTGGCGGCGGCGAGTCGGTCGATCAGCGGGTCGAGATCGGGGCCGGTGTGATCAGCCTCGGTCGCGGTGATCGCGGATGCGTTGGCGCGCAACCAGTGACGAACGGCCGCGGTGGTCTCGGGGGCGGACAGGGCGGTCACGGATACCTCCGGGGGTCGACGAATGGGTCTGCGAACCCAGTCGAATACATCAACCAACCTCGAGGTCAAGCCGTGCCGGAAAACAAAAGGACCGGCGCTCGCCCATGGCGAACACCGGTCCGGTCTCTCGTCGTCTCAGAGCGTGCTGCGCATGAGCACCACGTTGTACTGGCTGTGCACGGTGGTCAGGAAGTACAGGTCGCGTCCGGTCTGGTACGGGAAGATCGACGGCGCGTACGCGGTCGGGAGCTCGCGGGTGTCGATGAGCACCTCGGGCGGGCCCCACGGGCCGACCGGGGAGGAAGCGCGGCGCATCACGACCGAATTGAACACGTCGGTGGTGAGCGAGATGAACTGTCCGAGATAGGCGTTGTACATCACCGAGAGTTCGCCGACGCCGCCCATGATCGGCGCCGCGGCATTCACGTCACCCTTGCGCGACCATTTCTCGCCGTCCCAGTACTCGTATTCGCCCAGGTTCTGGATATCGTTCTCCGCGACCCTCCCGACGAACGCCGCGTTGTTCCGGCCGGAAGGGGTTCCGTATTCGTAGACGTATCCGCCGTCCTTCAGGAAAGCGTTCATCTGGAAGTTGGCGTTGCCGCCTTCGTTCGGGCGTCGGGTGTTGCCGAGATCGGCCCAGGTCTCACCGTTGTCCGCCGACGCGGCGAGTCCGGAGAAGTTGGTGGTCCACTCGCCGACGTTGTCCCAGGTCTTCACCGACATCAGGCTCATGTACTGGACGCCGTTCACGGCGATGCCCGCGGTCGGGATCCGGCTGATCTCGATGAACGGGATCTTGGGGCTGGGGACGAGATCGCGTGCCTGACCGACGATGTCGCGGACGACGCTGTCGAAGTAGATGCCGCCGGAGGGGTCCTGGGTATGGCTGCGGACCAGGATATTGCTGCGCCACGCCCAGGTACTGCCCGCGAGCAGGTTCGGAACGCCGACGCCCGCGGTATCGCCGAAGGCGGTCAGCATCTCGCCCTGGCCGTTGTCCCACATGATGCCGAGATCGGTGCCGAGGACGTTGTAGGACTGGGTGTTGTTCGGGCTCGCCATGCCGGTCACCTGGAACACGGCCTTCGTCCGTCCGCCGAGGTTCGGCAGGCCGGTCGTGCCGTTCAGCACCGGGATGGGGTTGATCGCGTTGGGGTTTGCCGCGGCAGGGGTAGTCGCCGTGAGGAGCAAAACCGTGGCACCCGCCAGAGTCGATAGCAGGATGGATGCGGTCTTGTTCAAGGTGTGCGGCCCTCCGGGGGTCTCGCCGAAGTTGGCACGATCCACAACCCCCGTTATGTGTCTCGAGCCACATTTCAGCTGGCTGGCAAATCGAGCAAATGCTAGCAGTAGAACCGACGGAATTGGTGACATGTATCCCGAATCAAACCAAAATGGCGGCTAATTCATCATCGATCGTCGCGTCTACCGGCAAGCCTCACAATCAACGGCAGTTGCGTGGCGCGCTCTATCGCGAGTGTCCGGCGCGTCGATGCCTGCCAGGACCGCTCGAACAGTCGCTTGGCGCCCGCGACGGCGTGCGGTGAGCGGGTCGCGATGCGGTCGGCGAGTTCTTCCGCCGCCGCGATCGGATCGTCGCTCACCTCGGTGACGAGCCCGATGCGCGCGGCGTAGGCGGCGTCGACCGTATCGGCGGTCATCGTCAGCAGCAGCGCCTTGTCCATGCCGACGAGCCGGGAAAGCGTGGCGGCGCCGGTCATATCGGGCACGAGTCCGTGCCTGGCCTCCATCACCGAGAATTCGGCGTCGGGGGTGGCGAAACGGATATCGGCGGCCAGGGCGATCTGGAGACCGCCGCCGAAGCAGCGGCCGTGCACCGCCGCGATCACCGGTATCGGAAGTCTGCGCCAAGCCCAGCAGGCTTCCTGGAAGGTGTTGGTGCCGCGCCAGGGCAGCGGGATGAAATTCCGCGCCATCGCGAACGGATCGCCGGTGGCCTTCGCGACGTCGAGACCACTGCTGAAACTCGGCCCGTTGCCGGAGAGGATGACCGCGCGCACACCGTCGCGGCGTCCGACGGTCCGTGCCGCGTCGACGAGACCTTCGAGCATGCCGATCGTCAGGCCGTTGTGTTTATCCGGCCGATCGAGGGTGACGTAGGCGCGGTCGTCGTCGAATCGCACGGCGATATGGGAACCCATTCCCGGATATTACCCGTGGGTCAGTTTTATCGACCGTGGCTATTGCCTGTTCCCGACCCGCTCTGCTGTACTCGAACCCGAGTTACCGTCAATATTGACGGTAACTGAGCGAAGCGGAGGAATGATGCTGCCAGCCGGAATGGATCCGCGGACGCCGGTGATCGTCGGCGTCGGCCAGGTGGTGCACCGAAGCGGCGAACCCGGTCTGCCGGGACCGGTCGAACTCGCGGCCGAATCACTGCGCCGCGCGGGCGCGGACAGCGGCGCGGGTGCGCGCCTGCTGCGCGACGCGGATCTGATCGCCGCCGTCGCCCCGGTCAGCAGGCCCTACTCCGATCTGGGCGCGCTGGTCGCGGCCGAACTCGGCGCGACTCCGAAACGCACGCTGCAATCGGTGCGTTTCGGCGGTGACGCGCCCCAGCAGCTGCTGAACCTCGTCGCGCGATCCATCGCCGAAGGGCGATCGGAGATCGCGCTGATCACCGGCGCGGAGGCCGTCGCGTCCGGGAATGCGGCGAACCGGGGCGGTATCGCGGTCGATTGGCCGGAGCAGCCGGAGACGGTGCTGCCGACCGAGATCATCGGCTCGGACCGCGCCCCCAATTCGGAGATGGAGACCGCGGCCGGGCTGTGGGGGCCGGTGTACTTCTACGCGCTGATGGAAACCGCGCTGCGCGCTCGGCTCGGACTGAGCGAGGCCGAGCACCTGGACCGTATCGGCGGGTTGTGGTCGCGTCTGTCGAAGCTGGCGGTCGGCAATCCCTATGCCTGGATGCCGACGGAGCGCTCGGCCGCGGATCTGGTGACGCCGACGCCCGCCAACCGCGCGGTGTCGAGCCCCTACACCAAACTGCTCGTCGCCAATCTCACGGTGGATCAGGGCGCGGGGCTGATCGTGTGCGGCGCCGCCGCCGCCGACGCGGCCGGGGTGCCGAAGGACCGCTGGATCTTCCCGCACGGCGGGGCCACCGCCACCGACGAATGGTTCGTCACCGAACGGGCCGACATGGGCGCCTCGCCCGCCATCGCCGCCGCCGGAAGTGCCGCGCTCGCCGAAGCCGGTATCGGCATCGACGACGTCGCGCATCTCGATCTCTATTCCTGCTTCCCGATCGCGGTGCAGGTGGCGGCGGAGGCCTTCGGTCTGCCGATCGACGATCCCGGCAGGCCGCTGTCGGTCACGGGCGGACTCACCTTCGCCGGTGGACCGGGCAACAACTACGCCCTGCATTCGATCGCGACAATGGCGCGGCTGTTGCGCGCCGAACCCGAGACCTACGGTCTCACCACGGCTCTCGGCTGGTACATCACCAAACACGGTGTCGGGGTCTTCGGGGCCCGCCCGCCGCGCTCGCTGTTCCGCGCGGTCGAGGCCGAACCCGTCGCCGCTCGCCGCGAGATCGCCCCCGGTTACACCGGTCCGGCGACCGTCGAGGCGTACACCGTCCCCTACCGCAAGGCCCGCGACGGTGGCGACGAACCGGAAGCGGTGGTGATCAGCGCACTGAACGCCGACGGCGCCCGCATACTGGTCAGGGCCTCGGACGCCGACACGATCGCGGCGTTCACCGGCGGTGACCCACTCGGCGCGGCCGTCGAGATCGCCGCTGCCGATAAACTCACTCTGCTCTGAGGAGAGGACACCGATGACCGACCTGATTCTGGTCGAACGGCGCGATGCCATCACCGTGCTGACCGTGAACCGTCCCGAGGCGCGTAACGCCATCAATCTGGCGACCGCCCAGGCCATCGAGGCCGCGGTGGACGATTTCGAGGCCGACGATTCCGCGCGCGTGCTCGTACTCACCGGCGCAGGCGGAACCTTCAGCGCTGGAATGGATCTCGTCGCCGCGTCGAAGGGCGAAATGCCCATCACGCAGCGTCGCGGGCCGCTCGGCATCAGCGCGCGTCCGCCGGTCAAGCCGATGATCTCGGCGGTGGAGGGTTTCGCGCTGGCGGGCGGTTTCGAACTCGCGCTGTCCGGCGACCTGATCGTCGCGGCGGACAACGCGCAGTTCGGCATACCGGAGGCGAAACGCGGACTCGTCGCCGCGGGCGGTGGTGTGCTGCGACTGACCCAGCGACTGCCGCGTCCGATCGTCGCGGAATTGGCGTTGACCGGCGGACGTATCAGCGCCGCGCGACTCTACGATCTCGGTCTGGTCAACCGGGTCACCGAACCGGGTGGCGCGCTCGCCGTCGCGCTGGAACTCGCGGCGGAAATCGTCTCGGCGGCACCACTTTCGGTCGCGGCCAGTAAGCGGATCATCGACGAGTCCCCGGATTGGTCGGTGGAGGAGGGTTTCGCGAAACAGGGCGAGATCGCGCTGCCGGTGCTGTTCTCCAAGGACGCCACCGAGGGCGCGCTCGCCTTCGCTCAGAAACGTGAACCCCGTTGGCAGGGGCAGTGATTCGATGACCGAACGCGTCCGGGAGACGCAGGAGCTGCGCCGGGCGCGCATGCGGACGCGGCTCCTGGACGCGGCGGTGCGATCGCTGGTGGAGGATGGTTACGCGGGCACCACCACTTTGGCCGTGCAGAAGCGGGCCGGGGTGGCGCGCGGCACGCTGCAACATCATTTCCCGACCAGGGCCGCGCTGCTCGCCGGTGCGGTCGAATATGTCGCCGCGCAGCGATTCGACCAGCTCGGCAGGGAATTCGAGGCGATTCCCGACGGCACGGACCGCTTGGAATATGCCGTCGAGCTGACCATGCGGATGCTCGACGGTCCGTCGTTCCTGGCGGCGCTGGAGATGTGGGTGGGCGCGCGGACCGATCCCGAACTGCTCGCGGCCTTCGTGCCGCTGGAGCATCGGCTGTTCGACCTGATGCACACCAGCATTCGCGATCTCTTCCGCGCGGGGTTCCCGGATGATCCACGGGTGCCGACCATTACGGAATTCACCCTGGAGATCATGACCGGCCGTGCCCTGCGCGTGCTGCTGACCGGCGACACGGTCAGCAACCGGATCATCCAGCAGCGCTGGGGCAATGCCGTGCGCATCCTGCTCGGCGCCGCGGATCCGGCGACGCTGACCGATCGCGGCTGAATCGCCGTGTTCGCCTTTCCGGCCGGTCGACGCGTCCGCAGCGTGATCGCTCAGGCGGTGCCCGCGGTGTCGAGGAGAACCTTCGCGCACGCGTCCGGATCGTCGTAGAACGGCGTGTGCCCACTGCCGCGCAGGGTGACGTGCCCGGCATCGGGTAGCGCCGCCTTGGCACGCCGACTCTGGGTGGCGTAGGTGAGCAGGACGTCGCGGCTGCCCCAGGCGACAGTGACCGGAATGTCGGCCAGCGCGCCGATATCGCGCAGGCGCGCGGTGTCGAACGAGGCGAGGGCCTCGGTGAACCCGGGGGCGTCACCGGCTCCGTTGGCGGTGTCGACGGCGACCGCCGTATCCACCGACCACGGCTTGCCGAAGACGAGGTAGAGGAACGCCGTGCGGCCCACGGCCGTGCCGAGAAGTTTCGGCAGTACCGGCCGCAACGGCCGGACCAAACCCCTTGCCCCGCCCAGTGATCGCTGGCACCAGACGCGACCCGCCCGGTCCCAGAATCCGATCGGGGAGTAGGCGGTGACCGAACGGGTGAGTCCGCGCGCGCCGAGTTCGAGACAGATGAGCCCGCCCATCGAATTGCCCGCGAGGTGCGGGCGTTCGATGCCCTGGGCGGCGAGGAATTCCGCGAGTGCGTCGGTGAGGGTGGCGACGGTGGTGTGTTCCAGCGGCGCGGACCCGCCGAATCCCGGGAGGTCGACCGCGATCACGTCGAAATGCTCGGCGAGGGTGTCGATGATCGGTTCCCAGACCTGCCAGCGACTGCCGATGCCGTGTACCAGGACCAGCGGTTCACCGCTGCCCACCCGGTGATGGTTCAACGTCGTCATCTTCATCCGATCGTTCTTTCATTGGCGCTGCGCCAACAGTAGCAGCGCGCCCGACCTCGAAGGGCTGGACCATTGCATAGCGACAAAGAGTGATTTATTGTCGCTTTATTCACCGAGTGAACGAGAGTGCGATGACGACGATGTCGATCGACGATGACGCCGCTTATGAAGACATCGCGGCCGAGGATGTGACGACGCTCGGCCCGGATTCCCTGCTGTGGAAATACTTCGGCGACTGGCGGGTCATGCTGATGGCGCCCGCCGCGGGGATCATGCAACTCATGCTGCCCGCGCTCGGCGCGGGCGTCACCCAGCATTCGGATTTCTTCAACGAGCCGTGGGAGCGCATCTTCCGGTCGATTCCGCAGATCGCCGGAACCGTCTACGACGGACCGGAAGCCGTGGCCACAGCCGCGGCGGTCCGCGACTACCACCGCGGAATCAAGGGTTTCGACGCCGACGGACAGCGCTATCACGCGCTCGATCCGGAAACCTATTTCTGGGCGCACGCCACCTTCGTCTGGTCGGCGATCATGATGGCCGACATCTTCGATCACCGGCTCACCGACGCCGAGAAACAGCGCCTCTACCGCGAGAGCGCACAGTGGTACCGGCTCTACGGCATCAGTGAACGGCCGATGCCGCAGGACTGGTACGCCTTCCGCGCCTACTACGAGCGCATGTGCGCCGAGCGACTGGTCGTCACCGAATCGGCCGCCTGGGTGGTTCGCCAACTGGATCGCCCCGACGAGATGCGCCTGCCGTACGTGCCGGACGCGGTGTGGCGGCTGTTCGGCACCGCGTTCATGCATCAATACCGCCTGGTCGCGGCGGGCACCATGCCCGCGGTGCTGCGTGACCGTCTCGGACTGGCGTGGGGGCCGTGGCAGCGCAGGCAATTCCGGCTCCGCGTCGCGCTGATCCGCCGGATCTGGCCGCTGCTGCCCGAACAGTTGCGTTACCAGCCGCGAGCGCTCGCGGGTATCGCGCGCGAACGTGCAGCGCGCGAACATGTCACTGCCGCATGAAGTCCCGGCCCGGATCGGCCGCGGCATGGCAGCATGAACCCATGGCCGATGCCGAATTCCCTTCGCTCGCCACGTTGCTCGATATGCCCGGCGGCGAACCGGATCCGATCACCGAGCGAATCCTGGACGCGGCACTGGCCGAATTCACCGAATTCGGGTTGCGGCGCGCCTCCGTCGACGACATCCGGCGTCGGGCAGGCGTCAACCGAGCGACCGTATACCGCCGGTTCGCCACCAAGAACGACCTGGTAGCGGCCACTTTCCAGCGATGGATCCTCGGTCTGCTCGCCGAGACGGCCGCCGCGGTCTCCGATCGGGCGACCGTGCGCGAACGGCTGGTCGAGGGTTTCGTGCGCTCGGTGCTCATCGTGCGCACCGACGCCCTGGTCGCGCGATTGCTGACCAGCGAACCGGAGATGTTCGTGCCGTACCTGACCACCGACGGCGGTCCGGTCCTGCTGGCCTGCCGGGAATTCCTTGCCGCGCAATGCCGGGAGCTGCTCGCCGACGGTCAGACGATGACGGTCGACGCCGACGCGGCGGCGGAGATCGCGCTGCGCCTCGCCCAATCCGTGGTGCTCACCCCGGAAGGATATTTCGACCTGCACGACGAGACCGCCCTGCGCGCGTTCGCCGACCGGTTCGTCGGACCGCTGGCCGGATGATTCGACCGCACTCGCTCGCCCCCTGACTGCCCGGTGCGGCATTATCGGGGTCACCGAAGCGAGAAAGAGGACTCAGGTGCGGATCTTCCTGGTCACCGCGGCCGTCGTCGCGCTGCCGATCCTGTCGGCGTGCGGCTCGGACAGCGCGACCGAACCCCCGGCGTTGACAGCGGCCGACCTGTCACGGTCATTGCAGGACAAAGGCCTGCGCGACAAGGATCTCGCCGACTGCGCCGCCGCCCTCTACGTGTCCGAGGGCATTTCCCAGCAGGGGTTGCGCACCATGATCGGCGACGAATACGACAACAAGACGGCCGATCCGGCCACGCTCGGTATGAGCAAGGAGGACGGGGATCGTGCCCGCGCCGCCAACGCGAAGATCGCCACCGAATGCCTCGGTAAGTAGGGTCCGCCCGCATTCCGATCCCGCTGCGCGCAACCCGTGAACGCGCGCCGACGCGGGTCCATCGTGGGGTGATGACATCGATCGAGGCGACAACCACCGCGGACTCCGATCTGGATGAGATCTTCCGGCCGATCTTCGACCGGATCGCCGCAGGCGCGGTCGAGCGCGAGGTGGACAGACGGCTGGCCCACGAGGAAATCGGCTGGCTGCGCGCCGCCCGCTTCGGCGCCCTTCGGGTCCCCGTCGAATTCGGCGGATACGGCGCGACGGTCCGTCAACTGTTCCGCCTGCTCATCGACCTGGCCGCCGCCGAATCCAACCTGCCGCAGGCATTGCGCGTGCACTACTCCTTCGTGGAAGACCAGCTGCTCGCCGAGCCCGGCCCCGCACGCGAACACTGGCTGCGGGCGGTGAGCGAGGGCACGCTCGTCGGCAACGCCATCACCGAACCCGGCGTCGGCGCGGTCGACCGCTACCGCACCCGGCTGACCCGCGACGGCGCGACCTGGCTGCTGAACGGCACCAAGTACTACAGCACCGGATCGCTGTACGCCGACCACATCCTGGCCGCCGCCGACCTGGACGGCGAGCGGGTAGGCGTGCTGGTCGCCGCCGAGGCCGACGGGGTGCGTCAGCACGACGACTGGGACGGCTTCGGGCAGCGGATCACCGCGAGCGGCACCACCGAATTCAGCGACGTCGCCGTCACTTCGGAACAGATCCTCGGACCGGGATACGGCGTGCCAGGTCCCACCTACGCCACCGCTTACCTGCAACTGGTGCAACTCGCGGTGCTCGCCGGTATCGCCGCGCGCGCCGAACTCGACGCGAGGACCTGGGTCGGCGCGCGCACCCGCGGCTACACCCATTCCGCCGCCGACCTCCCGCGTGAGGATCCGCTGGTGCAGCAGGTGATCGGACGGCTGTCCGCCGCCGCGTTCACCGCCCGTGCCGCGGTGCTCGCCGTCGCGGATCTGCTCGACGAGGTACTCGCGAACGGCGCGAAGGACGAAAGCGCGCTGGTCGCGGTCGAACTCGCGGCGGCCCAGGCACAACTCGGGGTGATCGACACCGTGCTCCCCGCGACCAGCCTGCTGTTCGAAGTGGGCGGCGCGTCCATCGTCGCGGAGAAGTTGCGGTTGGACCGGCACTGGCGCAATGCCAGAACCATCTCGGTGCACAACCCGGCGATCCAGAAGGCCAGGGCCATCGGCGATCACCTGCTCAACGGCGCCGATCTGCCCTTCGGTTGGAGTGCGGGCGAAAGGGTGAGCGCGGCGCGATCGTGACGAAGCGACGATCGTCGCGATAGGCGGATCGACTCTCCCGCAACGGAATCGCCGGGGGAGTCGATCGACCGCGTTCTACAGCGTTTCGAGGAATACCCGCGCGACTGCCTCCAGCCCGAGCCGATCGGTGTCGTCGAATCGGCCGGGATCGGGGCTGTCGAGATCGAGCACGCCGATCAGTTCGTCCCCCAGTACCAGCGGCACCACGATTTCCGATCGGGAATCCGCGTCGCAGGCGATATGGCCCGGAAACGCGTGCACATCCGGGATGACCTGGGTCTGTCGCGTCCGCGCCGCGGTACCGCAGACACCGCGTCCGATGGCGATCCGCACACACGCCGGTTTGCCCTGGAAAGGCCCGACGACGAGTTCCTGCCCGTCGAAGAAATAGAAACCCGCCCAATTCAGCCGGGGCAGGGCGTGGAAGATCAGCGCGGACAGATTCGCGGCATTCGCGATACGGTCGGATTCCCCGGCGATCAGCGCCGTGGCCTGAGCATTCAACTCACGATACTGCTCGGTCCGATCCCCGGACAATGCGGCAACGGTGAACGACATGCGTGCATCGTAGGCCCGCGAGCCATTGCGGATGGCTATCTGTTCCCACTGATCGCAACCCTCCACGAGAAGTGCTCGCGGACGCACCATGCAAATATGACATCGCAGAATTCCGCTTCACGTTCCACGCGTTCGGCCGCGATCGTCGGCGCCGGACAGACCGGCGTCACCGCGGCCATCGGACTGCTCGACGCCGGGTTCACCGTCACCCTCTACAGCGATCGCGATCAACGCGCGTTACGCGACGAGGTGCCCGCCACCGGCACCGCGCTCGAATTCGGTGTGACCCAGCAGGCCGAACTCGCCCTCGGACTCGATACCTATACCGCGAGAGCGCCCAGGCATACCGGACTCAGTGTCCGCATCGCGGGCCCGGACAACGCCGAATTGATCGCCTTCGACGGTGATTTCGACGGATACGTCGGCGTCGCCGTCGATACCAGGCTCAAAGCCGACGAACGGCTGACCGCGTTCCAGGAACGCGGCGGACGGTTCGTCGTCGAACCGGTGAGCCTCGACCGGCTCGACACCATCGCCGCCGAGAACGACCTCACGCTGGTCGCGACCGGCCGCGGCGGGCTGTCGGAACTGTTCCCCGTCGACGACACCCGCACCGTCTACGACGCGCCCCAGCGGTCCCTGCTCACCGTCACGGTCACCGGACTCGGCCACGACCGCGACGTCTTCGCCCATCGCAGCCCCGCGGGCGGCGGGCACAGCGGATTCTCCATCCTCGCCGAACAGGGCGAGGCCTGGTGGGGTCCCTACCTGCACAAGGACGCCGGTCCGAGCTGGGCCTTCCTCGGTTGGGCGCGCCCCGGCAGCGAATGGGAGAAGCGTTTCGCCGCCGCCGATTCGGCGGAATCCGCGCACCGGATCGTCACCGAGTTGTACCGCGACTACATCGACTGGGATCTGCCCGAGGTGCTGGCAACGAAGGTGATCTCCGACGACCCGCATTCCTGGCTGAAGGGCGCGGTGCGTCCCGTCGTGCGCGCCGGGGTCGGCCGCACCGCGAGCGGTCACGTCGTCGGCTCGCTCGGCGACACCTCCGTCGCCTACGACCCGATCGCGGGGCAGGGCGCGCAGAGCGGATTGATCCAGGCCCAGCGCCTGGTCGTCGCGGCCGCCGTGCACGAGGGCGCGTTCGACGAACAGTGGTTGGCCGCCCGCTACGCCGAATTCCTCGCCGCCCGCAGCGACGCCGCCGCCAAGGTCACCCGGCTGTTCCTCAGCGATCCCGAACTGGGCGATATCGCCAACCAGTTCTTCGCCGCCGCCGCGGTCGAACCGCGATTCGCCGGCGCGCTGGTCGGATTGCTGCACCACCCCCAGCCCTTCCTCGGCATCGAAACCCCCGAGGACGCGAGCGCCTATATCGAGCAGGTCACCGGGCAGCCCGCCGCCGATATCCTCGCCCGATTCCAGCCCGCCGGGCGCTTCGCCCGATCCGAATACGCGGGCGGATTCGCTCGCACCTGATCGGGACACGCCGGTGATCGGATCGCGGGGATTCAAACCCTCCTGTCGATCCGGTCCCGGTGTTGAAGTGGACAGACCGGCAGATATTTCCGGACCTTTGGAGTAATTATGACCACCGAGCAGATCGCGGATCAGATCCGGTTCGCCTACTGGGTGCCCAATGTCAGCGGTGGACTGGTCACCAGCGAAATCGAACAGCGCACCGGCTGGGATTTCGAATACAACAAGAAACTCGCGCAGACCGCCGAGCGCAACGGCTTCGACTACGCGCTGTCGCAGGTGCGCTACACCGCCTCCTACGGCGCCGAATTCCAACACGAGTCGACCTCGTTCAGCCTCGCGCTGCTCGGCGCCACCGAGCGGATCAAAGTCATCGCCGCGGTACATCCCGGCCTGTGGCATCCGGCCGTGCTCGCCAAATTCGGCGCGACCGCCGATCACCTGTCCAACGGCCGTTTCGCCATCAACGTCGTCTCCGGATGGTTCGCGGGCGAATTCCAGGCGCTGGGCGAACCGTGGCTCGAACACGACGAGCGCTACCGGCGCAGCGCCGAGTTCCTCGAGGTGATCCGCAAGATCTGGACCGAGGACAATGTGAACTACGGCGGCGATTTCTATCGCATCCGCGATTTCACCCTCAAACCCAAACCGCTCAACACCCCCGAACGGCCGAATCCAGAACTGTTCCAGGGGGGCAACTCGACCGCCGCCCGGCGCAACGGGGGCCGCCACGCCGACTGGTACTTCTCCAACGGCAAGGATTTCGACGGCGTCACCGAACAGTTGGACGACCTGCGCGCCATCGCCCGCGCCAACGATCGCGAGGTGAAATTCGGTCTCAACGGCTTCATCATCGCCCGCGACACCGAGCGCGAGGCCCGCGATACGCTGCGCGAGATCATCGAGAAGGCGAATAAACCCGCCGTCGAAGGGTTCAGGGACGCGGTGCAGCAGGCCGGTGCTTCGACCGGCGATCGCAAGGGGATGTGGGCGGATTCGACCTTCGAGGATCTCGTCCAATACAACGACGGTTTCCGCACGCAGCTGATCGGCACCCCCGAACAGGTGGCCGAACGTATCGTCGCCTACAAGAAATTGGGCGTCGATCTGATTCTCGGCGGCTTCCTGCACTTCCAGGAGGAAATCGAGTACTTCGGCGAGAAGGTACTCCCGCTGGTGCGTGAACTGGAGGCTGCCGAGCAGCCCGTCGCGGCGGTCCGCTGATGACCGCGGTCATCGCCGACCGCATCGAATCGGCAGCTCGGGCGATCGATGTCGCGCGAAATCTCGCGGCGGAATTCGCGGTGGGAGCCGCCGCGCGGGACCGCGACAGGGAGCTGCCGTACGCGCAGGTGGACCGCTTGGCCGCGAGCGGTCTGCTGGCGATCACCGTCCCCGCCGCGTTCGGAGGGGCGGACCTCCCGCCCACCGTGGTCGCGGAGGTCGTCCGAATCATCGCGACCGCCGATCCGAATATCGCCCAGATTCCGCACAGCCATTTCGTGTACTTGAATCTGCTGCGACTGGCCGGTACCCCGGCCCAGCAGACCCGATATTTCGGCGCGGTTCTCGACGGTGCCCGCATCGCCAACGCGCAATCCGAGCGCGGCGGGGCGACAGTCGCCGACATCGCCACCACCGTGCGGCCCGAAGGTGAGCGTCTACGTATCGACGGCGCCAAATACTACTGCACCGGTTCGCTTTTCGCGGATCTGCTCGCCGTACTCACCCGGCTCGACGACCCGAATTCCGAAAGCGGTCTCGCGTCCGGCGAATACGTCGTCTACCTGCCCGCCGACACCCCCGGGGTGCGGATCGTCGACGACTGGAACGGCATCGGCCAACGCACCACCGGCAGCGGGACCATCGTGTTCGACGGCGTGCTCGTCGACCGGGATCAGCTGCTCGCCCGCGCCTCGGCGGTGCACGCGCCGACCGGATACGGCGCGTTCGCGCAACTCCTGCACGCCGCTATCGACGCGGGCATCGCCCGTGGCGCGCTCACCGCGGCAACGGATTTCGTTCGAGAGTTCAGTCGTCCGTGGTTCGAGGCCGGTGTGGAACGCGCGGTCGACGACCCATTGCTGATCCAGCGTTTCGGTGAGTTGGCCGTCGGTGTGACCGCTGTGACCGCCGATCGGAGCGACGCCGTCGCCCACGCGTCACTGGCGGTCGCCACCGCGAAGATCCTGGCCGACCGCGCCGCCAACGAGGTTTCGGCCGCACTGTTCGAGGTGGCCGGAACCCGCAGCGCGGCAGCGGATCTGAACCTGCACCATTTCTGGCGCAACGCCCGCACCCACACCCTGCACGACCCGGTCCGCTGGAAGTACCAGCACATCGGCCGCGCCCTGTTGCACGACACCCCGCCGCCGCAGCATGGTGTCTTCTGAGCCGTGAGCGAGAGAAGGATACGAATATGTCAGTGACGGTCGTCGTCGGAAACCCCAAACCCGCCTCGCGCACCCTGGCCGCGGCGACGCTGGTCGCGCAAGCGCTCCGCCCCGATTCAGCGCCCGCTGTCATCGATCTGGTCACGCTCGGCCCCGGCCTGCTGTCTTGGGGCGATCCGGCCGTGGGCGAGGCCGCTCGCACGGTCGCCGAATCCGAACTCGTCGTCTTCGCCAGCCCCACCTTCAAGGCCACCTACACCGGCCTGCTGAAACTGTTCCTCGAACAGTTCGACGGCGGTACCGGACTCGCCGGAGTCGTCGCCGTCCCGCTCATGCTCGGCGCGGGCCCCGCCCATGCCCTCGCACCGGATCTGCTGCTCAAGCCGGTCCTCGTCGAGATCGGCGCGACCGCCGCACTGCCCGGCCTCTACCTCACCGACCGCACCTTCCACGAGGACGGCGCGATCGCCGCCTACGCCGAGCGCTGGCGGCCGGTAGTCGACGCACTGACCACGAAATCCCTACAGTCGAACACCGAGAAGGCGACGAATCATGCATGACCTCTTCGAATTCCCCGCCGACGGCGACGGCCTGCGCCGTGCCTTCTCCAACTTCCCCAGCGGTGTCGTCGCCGTCTGCGCCGAAGTGGACGGCGTCCCCCACGGACTCGCCGTCAGCACCTTCGTCCCCGTCTCCCTCGACCCACCCCTCGTCTCGTTCTGCGTCCAGAACTCCTCCGCCACCTGGCCCCTCCTCGAACGCGCCGACCACCTCGGCCTGAGCCTGCTCGGCACCGACCAGCAGGCCGCAGCCAAAGCCCTCGGCGCCCGCAACGGCGACCGCTTCCGCGACTCCGAACTGCACCGTGGCACCGGCGACGCGGTCTTCATCGACGGCGCATCGGCCTGGATCGAAGGCGTCCCCGAAGCCCAGGTCCCCGCGGGCGACCACACCGTCGTCATCCTCCGCATCCACCGCCTGGCCACCCGCTCGGATATCGAACCCCTGGTCTTCCACGGCAGCAAGTTCCGCCGCCTGCTCGCCAGCTGAGGGGATCGTCTCGGCTGCCCTATCGAGCACGCAATGCGCGCCGAACCCGATCCGGTTCAGGTGGCTGCGCAGCCACCTGAACCGGTGACACGGGATCATGTTCTGCTCGAGGCGGTTTCGGTCTGGAACCATTCGCGAAACGTCGCTCGGTGCACGCGAACGGCACATTGGTCCCCGCATCGTCCGGCGGCGGACAGGTTCCCCGTAAGGATCATGATGCGTCTCGCAATTCGCAGCCCTGTCGCGGCTGCCGCGCTGAGCGCCACTCTTACTACCGTCACACCGGCATTCGCGGAGGTATTCGCCCCACTCCCCGTCGCCCAGCACACCGACGTCACCGATGCCCGGCCCGTCGCGGAAGGCGGCACCGGCAGCGGTCAGTTCGACATCGTCTCCACGCTGATCGGCCTGCTCGTGGCAGGAACACCGGGGTACTGCCCGATCGTGGCCGGGTCATCGTTCTGCCCCCGCTGATCGGCGTGGGCGGGAAACGTGAACGGTAGCTATGGGGCTATGGCAGGTGCTGTGCGATCTGCGCTCGGACCCGAGCGTCGGCCAGAAGGTTGACATGCCTGCCCCGGCTGTCGACGCTGGTGATGTTCGCTGTGTTCGTGGATCGGCGACACTTCCGGCACTATCAACAAGAAGTCCGGAGCTTCAGTTGCAGACGAAAAGCCCTGAAGAAGAGGAAGTTCGAGAGCCGATGACGGGAATCGAACCCGCGCTGTCTGCTTGGGAAGCAGAAGTTCTACCATTGAACTACATCGGCATGCGTCGTGACGCGATCGACAGCCTAGCAGACCAGGCACTATACGGGTCAACTGTGCTGGTCCGAGTAGAGACCTGAGCCACAGACTGGCCCAAGTCCCAACTTACTCCCAACTTTCATCAGATCTCGGCGAAGTCCTCCAGATACTCAACGTGCGTCGGGGCCTTCGTGGGCGGGTTCGATGCAGTGCCGACGGGTCGTGGCGCTGCTGGCGTTGCCCAGTTGTGCTGCGGGCCTTCTCGATGTCCTTGCGGCCGATCTTGGTGCCGACTGTCCTGCGGTAGGTGTGCGGGTTCGGCGTAGACAGGTCTTCCGTCGCCCCACGCGGCGGTGGCTTCGATCAGCAGGGTGGCGGTGTGATGCTCGGTAATATCAATGCGCCACAGCCGATTCCATGATTTCGCGGTGACGTCCCGGGCTGCCAGATCGTCATGAAACGGCGGACCGACCTTGCCGTTCTTCGCGCGTCGAGGTTTATCGAACGCACTCCACCACCGATTCGCGCGGCAGATCCGCCACGCGGTTCGTTCCGCCATCGATTCACCCGCCACAGCGGCCTCATCGGTGAGGAATCGGTACCCGAACTCGGGGTCGTCGCGGTGGGCGTCGAACAACGCGTGCAGCAGTCCCGTCCACCACCTGACGGTATGGGGACACCGCCGTTAATTGTTGCGAGTCACACCGATTCGGGTGACCTGGCGATACGTCGGAGATCTGCCGTCCGAACGCTGGTGTCGGAGAATCGAACGATTCTTTGACACCGCGAGGCTCCGTGTCCGAAGTCCGGCCGGTGCGGGTCGTGTCTGGCGGCTCAGTCGCCGTAGGACAGGTCGTCGGCGTCTTGGATCAGCTTGCCCGCGATGTGCAGGTCCCTGTTGGAGTCGAGGATGGCGATGATCTTCTGCTACGACGGCGAGGTCGTTCGGCGGCAACAGTGTCGGTGATGCCGATGCAGGAAGTCGGCGAGCCGCACTCTACGAGCAGTACCTGGTGTGCGCACAGGGCGTCGACCAAGCAGGAACGCATCCTCGGGCACGGAGCGAGGATGCTTCCCCGCCTATTCCGTCCTCAATGCCTCCGGGCCTCGGCGCACTGTGCGCCGAGGCCCGGAAAAAAGGGGGAATTCGATTTCAGTTCTGTTCGCCGACCGCTGAGGTCGGCATCGAGCGCGGTGCCCGATACTTCCCGGGCACCGAAGAGTTCAGTGACTGGTGCAGTGGCCACCTCCCGGTCGGACGAATCTCGTGTCTGCGGTATTTCTCGTCGCCCGCGGCGGTCCGGCCTGGAGCACCGGATCTTCTTCTCCGCTGCGGGCAACGGTCGAGCTTTTCTGCTTCCGGGCAGTTCACCTGCCCGGCCACTCGGCCTTCTCACTAGCAACGGAAGCGACTTTAACTCCCGATCGACACAATGTCTACCCCCATCCCTACAGATTTTCTTCGCCCATCAACTCGGTTTACCTGCGGGCGCCGAGGGCCGGGCCGGGCAGGCGGCGGCGACACGGGTCGACCCGGACGAACCAAGGCCGTGCGCGCGGGCCGGTCGGAGCAGACCCGCGCGTCCACAGGTGCGGCTACTCCAAGAGTCCGGAAAATCTGTAGCGGCTGTTGTAGACATCTGCTTTCAAGTGTTGTACCTTCACCTGCATCACCGAGTAAGAAAGTCCAGAGGCCGGGTAGAGAACGAACTTCCCGGAGCAGAGCAAGCAGTACAGAACATTCCCTTCCGGCAGCAGTTCCATCGCCGGAGAGGTGCAAGAAGTAGGAAGCGGTGCCCGACATCTGTCCTGGTTCAGGGCGGGGGCGCCGCATCGTTCGGAAAGAATTCACAGGAGGTGATCGACAGTCACGCATACGCAGTCCTCGCGCCTTTTCTTCCTGAGGCGTGAAAGCACGAAGTCGGTCATCAGGTACGACTTGTGAAGTGAATCCCCTCGGGCCCCCGGCGCACCACGCGCCGGGGGCCGCGCCCCGTTTACCGGACAGGTGTACATGGAACAAGCCGCGCCCGAACCCACCGACAAGCCCCCGGGCAACCTCGATGACGAGGACTACCCCGCCTACAGCATGGGCGCCGCCGCCGCGGCGCTCGGTGTCACCCAAGCCTTCCTGCGTGCCCTCGACGCCGCGAAGCTGTTGACCCCGCAACGCTCCGAGGGCGGGCACCGCCGCTACACCCGCTACCAACTCCGCATCGCCACCCGCGTCCGCGAGCTCGTCGACGCCGGAAACCCGCTCGACTCGGCGTGCCGCATCGTCATCCTCGAAGACCAACTCGCCGAAGCCCAGCGCATCAACACCGCACTGCAACAACAACTCCCCAACCCCGACAACGGCCCGCACTGATCCTCCCCTTGCCTGCCTCGCATTCCGCAGCGGGCCGCTGCGTTCGGAACCTGCGGCCGGGGCAGGCACGTCGGTAGGCGTAGGCGGTTTCACGGACTCATCGGTCGATGAAATCGCCTGTGAGGTGCCGGCGGCCGAGCCGTGTCAGCGGTTGACCTACAGCCGGGTGTATACCCGAACGGAGTACCCGGTGCGGTGGACCGGGGACTGGACAATCCGACCGTAGGGCTGCGGCACACGACTTCTGCCGACGCAAACCGGTTTCGATATCGGCAACCGTCGACAAGAAATGGTCCGCAATGCTGTGGAACGAAGCTGGAAGCGCCGCGTTCTGCCACGGCTCGGCGAGGTGTTCCACCACTGACCCGCGACGCTTGACGGATCGCCTCTGAACGCGGGACTTCGATGTGCACATCGCGAGGCGATCTCGTGAGACGGCTCTCGGGCGATGGGTCGCTGGGGGATGTGATGCCGTACGGGCAGGTCTATATTTACTCTATATTTTCAGCTGAATCTGCCCGAATATGCCGCCGTACAGCACTATTCGATAGTCAATAGCTTGGAGCTATTCATGCTGATAGAAGCATCGATGTGGCGCGGCGCGCGACGGTGATGAGAGATATCGCGCGCCAGTGCGGCACGTCAGCGACGGCGTCGATGCTGCCGTATGTCACCACGGCGAACACCGCGCGCGACATGGACCGGATCCGGACGGCGCTGGGGGAGGAGACGGTGTCCTCTGTCGAGTCAGTTGCACGTGATCTGCAACGATTCCGCGTGGCCGAGATCGGAAGCGGTCTATCAGGGCAACGTGGTGGTCGATCGGATCCGCTTTCCGATGTTCGGCGCGGCCGGAGCCGATATCTGGCCGTGTGCGTTCTGGCCTTCCGAACCGATCGAGCCCGCGGTGCGGATCGATGGCGGGGGTCCGTCGAACGTGCTGATAGCGCAGAATCTCCGCGATCCGGCGACACCCCTGTCCGGCGCCCGACAACTGCGGCAGGCGTTCGGTGACCGCGCTCGCATGGTGACGGCGGATCAGGGCGGGCACCTGGCCTATCTGTTCAAGGCGAACACCTGCCTGAACGGCACGGTCTCCGCGTTCCCGACGACGGGGCAGCGGCCCGAAAACGACGTGGCCTGTGCCGCGGAGCCCACCCCGTCCGGGCAGTGATCATCGGTCCCGGGCGTCTTCCGGCGGGTACGCGGGAGTATCCGAGAGCCGGTCGTGACGGAAAGAGTATTCACGCTGGGGCTCTAGCTGGGAGAATGGGGTGTATGGTTCGCCCTGGGGGCAGAGTGATCCACACTCGTGTCACTCGGTGGACGTACCATGCGAAGGAAGCATCGGCCTTGGGCATATCCCGGCCGGTCAGGTGCGGACGCCACGTTCGGCTATTCGCCGCAGATCAAAGGAGGCTCGAGTATGAGTCAAGAAGATGGGCATGTGCCCGGACTGTTCAGTCACGAGAACGTCGCCGAAGAGGTGTACACCCCGGCGGACACCGTTATGCACTACCCCGTGTTCAGCGGGGCCGAGGATGGGTCTTTCCGGGCGCAGGCCGCTGACGGCGACGCCTAGGCAATCTCGAGCTCGACGGCATTGGCGGTGGGACACCGTGGTCGCTGTCTGAGATCGGGTATCAGGAGGATTCGGCATCGCGCGCACCCGGTTCGCGCGGTCCCGCATTGGTGAGCGCCCTATCGCGAGGCGCTGGAGTATTCATCGAACGGGTTTTCCATCGGTGATTCGGGTACGTGTACGCGCCGAGGCAGATGATCACCCAGAGCGCGCCGATCGCCCATCCCGCGAGGACGTCGGTCGGCCAGTGCACGCCGAGGTACACCCGGGAACTCCCCACCGCGACAACGAGAATCACGGCGGCGACGATCGCCGCCAGGCGTGTCAGGGTGCGGTGTAACCGAGGGACGAGCGCCACGGCGATGATCCCGATCACGGCCATCGAGCCGAGGCTGTGCCCGGACGGGTAGGACAGACTCGATTCGAAGGCGAGCCGGTCGGCGGTCGGTGGACGTGATCTGCCGACCAGTCGTTTGCCCGCGAAGGTGAGCACCGCCGCGCCGATTCCGGTCGCGGCGACCAGCGTGGCGTCGCGACGATGCCCGCGCCGGATCAGGGCCGCGCACACCAGCACGGTGATGATGGTCAGGGTGAGGGTGTCGCCGAGCGTGGTCACCACGCGGGCAACGGCGGTCAGGGTGTCGGTGCGATGCCCGACGACCCAGCCCGAGATCTCGGGATCGATGGCGGTCAGGCCGTCCTCGCGCAGGATGTTGCCGGTCAGCACGGTGATGAACGCTGTCAGCAGTACCGCGACGGCCGCGAGCGCCGGGAACGCGCGCCCGTACCTGTCATTGTTCGGAGTCGACGACATCGATTCCAGCGTCCCTCCCGATGCTGAGAAATTGCTGTGGAGTCGGTGGGCGGGTGTGGCCGAACGACCGAGCCGCGCGACCGCTAGTCTCGTCGCGTGCTGCTTTCCGATCGTGACATCCGTGCGGAGATCGCCGCTGGGCGTCTCGGCGTCGAACCGCTGCTGGAGAATCTGATCCAGCCGTCGAGTATCGATGTGCGCCTCGATCGGCTTTTCCGGGTCTTCGACAATTCCCGATACACCCATATCGACCCGGCGCAGCGCCAGGACGAGCTGACCAGTCTGGTCGAACCCTCCGAGGGTGAGCCGTTCGTGCTGCATCCGGGCGAGTTCGTGCTCGGCTCGACGTTGGAGATCTGTTCGCTGCCCGACGATCTGGCCGGACGACTGGAGGGCAAGTCGAGTCTGGGCAGGCTGGGTCTGCTGACGCATTCGACCGCGGGGTTCATCGATCCCGGGTTCAGCGGTCACATCACGCTGGAACTGTCGAATGTGGCGAATCTGCCGATCACGCTGTGGCCGGGCATGAAGATCGGGCAGCTGTGCCTGATCCGGTTGACCAGCCCGGCCGAGCATCCCTACGGCAGCGCGGCAGCGGGCTCGAAGTACCAGGGACAGCGTGGGCCGACGCCGTCGCGTTCCTATATGAACTTTCCGCTGTCCGACGAGGTCGTGCAGACGGTCGAATCCCGCTGAGGGTCGCTCGCGTCACTTCTCGTGTAATCGAGAGTTCGGCGCAACGGCATGCGCTGCGGTCCGAGGTGATCGAGGTGTGAGGGCATCGGATCGTGCGGTGATCGGTCTGCGGTGATCGACCGCGCGCACGAGTCGACTTGCCGCGCAGGATCACCCGACCGATCGCGCCCCGTCGACCCGGAGAGGCGCAATCGGCCGCGTGACGTGCCGGACATTGCGGGGACCGATGACGCGTCAGTCCCCGCTGCCCGCTCCCACCGCCATCGCCGCCGTGAGGACGGCGGAGAGCGGCGGGAGCGTGCCGCCGCGGCCGGGCGGACTGACCCAGGAGCACCCTTCCCGGGTCAGCCGGCCGAGGCCGGTCGGCAACATCACGGCACTGCCTATGGCGGGTATCCCGATATCCAGCCGGTCCAGTACCTCCAATACCTGCGCACCCGGACGCGAATCCGGGTGCGCCAGGAAGCTCCATCGGATCTGCCTGGCCAGCACAGGGCCCCTCGTCCCCTGCTGTTCCAGTGCCGCCCTGACCTTTTCGGCTCGTGCGGTCGGCAGATGAACGGCGCAGACTCGGCCGCTGACGGGTAGCATCACGAAACCTCCACGTTCGGTCACCGGTAGCCCGAATTCGTCTCGGTAGAAGGCCACCCAATCATCGACTGTCATGAGTCTGTCCATGTTCACGGCCAACTCCTTGCCTCCTGCCTCACAAGGGTCGCGCGTGAGAGCGTGACACGGTGTCGCCCGCACGCCCGCTTTCTGCTGCCATTCCACTGCCTCTCGCGCGAGCGGGTACGACCCAGCGCGCACTGCACAGGCCAGTGCATATAGCAACACCGAATTATCTGTGGCCGTAACCACAATCGGCTCGTACCCTGGAATGAGGAGATCGTCGGAAGGGGTGACACGTGGTCCGGCAATGGTCAGGAAGAGAGACCCGTGCCCTTCGCGATGCCAAGCGGATGAGTATCAGGGAGTTCGCGGCGCACCTGGGGGTCCACGAACGTCTGGTGTCGAAATGGGAGGCGGGTGGCGTCCGGGTACACCCGCGCCCGATCAACCAGGCCGCGTTGGACACCTCCCTGGCCAGGTCCGACGATGTTGTGCGTGCACGTTTCGCGGCGCTGATCGAACAGCAGTCGACCGATCGGACGGCCGCCCCCGGAGCCGATACGCGTCCCGCTTCCGGGACGCACGCCAATTATTCGAGCGAAGCGGATCTCTTGGCTCTCATCGACGCCGGTGCGATGAGAGGCGATGCGTTAGCCGCGATTTCGGAGAGGGATCTGATCATGGCCGCTGCCCACGAGGCAAGCGATCACGCCGGGCGGGCCGAGAGCACCAACGTGGGTGCCACCACATTGGACCAACTCGACGCCGACGTCATGCGCATCGCGAACGATTACGTGAGCATTCCCCCCGTTCCGATGATGGTGGAGATGCTGCGGGTGCGCCGCCGGGTGTACCGGCTGCTGGAGGGGCATCAGCGGCCCGCCGACACCGGTCATCTGTATCTGCTCGCGGGCACGTTGTCCGGGTTGCTCGCCAACGCGAGTACCGACCTCGGCTATTACGACGCCGCGGGGGAGCAGGCGCGCGCCGCCTGGGCGTATGCCGAACTCTGCGGTCACAACGGGTTGCGGGCGTGGACCAGGGGTATGCACGCGCTCATCGAGTACTGGTCCGAGCGGCCGCGGCGGGCGGTGCTGCTCGCGCAGAGCGGGCAGGAGTTCGCCGAATCGGCGACGGCGAAGGTCCGGCTGCACAATATCGAGGCCAGGATCTGGTCCAAGATCGGCAGCGCGAGCGATACCGAGCGCTGTGTCAGGGCCGCCGACGACGCGCGCGAGATCGGCGAGATCGACGACCTGCACGACGCGATCGGCGGGGTCTTCGGTTTCAACGACGCGAAGGCCCAGTACTACGCGGGGGCGACCTATATCCATCTCGGCCTGGCCGAACCCGCGCTGGCCGCGACCGGTCGCGCGATCGATCTCTACGCCAACGGGCCGTCCGAGCAGCGCTCCTACGGCGCGGAATCGCTGGCCCGGGTCGACTGCGCCGCCGCCCACCTGATCAACGGCAGTCTCGACGGAGCTTCGGCGGCGTTGCATCCGGTGCTCGGTCTCGACGAGGACAAACGCATCGCCCAACTGGAGGAACGGCTCATCGGCGTGCGCCGCCGGATCGCCGCCCCCGCTTTCCGCGATGCGAGCGAGGCGCGTTTCCTCGACGAGCGCATCGAGGAATTCTGCGGGTCGACCGCCGCCAAGGGCATTCCACCGGGTAATTCCCCGGCGTGAACCCGCCACACCCCCGTGTGCGTGCGAAAACACAGTTGCGGGGGATGGCACCATGGGACGGGTGAGCCCGAGTCATCAACCGCAGCGTCCGCGTGTTCTGGAGCAGTCCACGAAGCTCCAGAACGTCGTCTACGAGATCCGTGGACCGGTACACGCACACGCGGCACGGCTCGAGGCCGAGGGACATCGCATCCTGAAGCTGAATATCGGCAACCCCGCCCCGTTCGGTTTCGACGCCCCCGACGTGATCATGCGCGACATCATCGCCGCGCTCCCGGTCGCCCAGGGGTATTCCGAATCCAAGGGCATCCTGTCGGCGCGGCGCGCGATCGTGACCCGCTACGAACTGGTGCCCGGCTTCCCCGTTCTCGACGTGGACAGCGTCTACCTGGGCAACGGTGTGTCCGAGTTGATCACCATCACCATGCAGGCCCTGCTCGACAACGGTGACGAGGTCCTCATCCCGGCGCCGGACTATCCGCTGTGGACGGCGATGACCAGTCTGGCCGGTGGCACGGCGGTGCACTACCTGTGTGACGAGTCCAGTGGCTGGCAGCCCGATATCGCCGATATCGAATCGAAGATCACCGACAAGACCAAGGCCCTGCTGGTCATCAATCCGAACAATCCCACGGGCGCGGTCTACTCCGCCGAGATCTTGCAGCAGCTCGCCGACGTGGCGCGCAAACATCAGCTGTTGCTGCTCGCCGACGAGATCTACGACAAGATCCTCTACGACGACGCGAAACATATCTCGCTGGCGACCATGGCCCCGGATCTGCTGTGCCTGACCTTCAACGGCCTGTCCAAGGCCTACCGGGTGGCGGGGTACCGGTCGGGATGGCTGGCGATCACCGGTCCGAAGGAGCACGCGGCCGGATTCCTGGAGGGCATCGACCTGCTCGCCTCTTCCCGCTTGTGTCCGAATGTGCCCGCGCAGCACGCGATTCAGGTCGCGCTCGGTGGACATCAGAGCATCGAGGATCTGATCCTGCCCGGTGGCCGTCTGCTCGAGCAGCGCGATGTGGCGTGGGAGCGGCTGAACATGATCCCGGGGGTCTCGTGTGTGAAGCCCAAGGGCGCGCTCTACACGTTCCCCAGGCTGGATCCGAATGTGTATGAGATCTACGACGATTCGAAGCTGATCCTGGATCTGCTGTTGCAGGAGAAGATCCTGATGGTGCAGGGCACCGGGTTCAACTGGCCCGATCACGATCATCTGCGCATCGTCACGTTGCCGTGGGCGCGGGATCTCGCGGTCGCCATCGAGCGTTTCGGCAACTTCCTCGCCAGCTACCGGCAGTAGTCGATAACGCCCTCCAGACAGGTAAATCGCCCTGCTTCCAGGGCTGAAACAGACCTAATGTTGGGATAGTGGCGAGTTTTGAAGATGGACTAGCGCAAAACTTCAGCTTTTGTGTACAGTAGCTCTTGGCACTTAGGTGCCCGGCCAAGTTGTCTACCCCCCCTGGACAACCTGGCCTCGGGTTCGGCCGCCTACCCCCCTGGGCCGCCGGCCTGCGGGCGGCGGAGACATCCCCCTGCTCTCCGCCGCCCCCTCCCGAATCTCCGGTCACCGCACCGATTCGTGCGCTCTCCTCGTCGTAGCGCGATCTTGAAAATGAAATCCTTTAAGCTCGGCACCGGGCGGATGCGCCCAGGGCATACGACGGACAGCTAGGAGCCCGGTGACCGACCATCATCACCACCACCATCACGACAATTCCGAACCGCTCGCGATCGGCGCCACCGCCGCGCGGGTGGTGATCGGTCTGCTGACCGTGATCGGGATCGCCGTCGTCCTCGGCGCGATCGCGTTGTGGCCGAGCGCCCAGCACGTCGACATCCCGCTGCCGATGCAGAGCGCGGGCGGCGGAGCGGTGGAGACCGAAGCGGGCACGGTCGTGGTGCAGGATGTCGGCGCGTGCGGCAGCTCCTCGATCGGCAAGGTGTTCGCCGACAAGCCCGAGCCGCCGCGCAACAACGCCTACACCTGCCAGCGCAGCCTGATCACCATCGACTCCGGTCCGCACGCGGGTAACAAGACGCTGTTCGAAATCGCCCCCGGCCCAGGACAACCCGATCTGCGGGCGGGCGATCACATCCGGCTGGTGCGCCAGACCGATCCCGCAGGAACCCCGCTGTACTCCTTCGAGGACTATTCGCGCGGATTGCCGCTGACCCTGATCGTGGTCGCGTTCATCGTGGTGGTCATCGCGGTGGCCCGCTGGCGCGGTCTGCGCGCGCTGCTCGGACTGGTCTTCGCCTTCGCGGTGCTCGTGGTCTTCCTGCTGCCAGCGCTGTTGGATGGGAAACCGGCGATACCGGTGGCGCTGGTCTCGGGTGCGGTGATTCTCTACGTGGTGCTGTATCTGGCGCACGGGGTGAATCTGCGGACGAGTTCGGCACTGCTCGGGACGCTCACCTCGATGCTGCTCGCGGCTGTACTGTCCTGGCTGGCAATCGAAGTCACGCACCTGACCGGTTTGTCCGAGGAACAGAACACCAACGTCGCGACCTATATCCAGCACGTCAGCATTACCGGCTTGCTGCTGGCGGGGTTCATCATCGGCACCCTCGGCGTCCTCAACGACGTCACCATCACGCAGGCGTCGGCCGCGTTCGAACTGGCCGCCGTCGACAAATCGACCTCGCGGCGTGAGGTTTTCACCGCGGCCATGCGCGTCGGACGCGACCATATCGCCAGTACGGTCTACACCCTCGTGCTCGCCTATGCCGGTGGCGCGCTGCCGTTGCTGCTGCTGTTCAGCGTCGCGGGACGGTCCATCCGCGACGTGCTCACCGGTGACGCCGTCGCCATCGAGATCACCCGATCCGCGGTCGGCGGTATCGCGCTCGCGCTCTCGGTGCCGTTGACCACGGCGATCGCGGTCATGCTCGCGCGACCGTTCGGCGCCAAGCCCGTGCGCAAGGCCCCGCCGCCGCGTCGGCAGCCGCCGTCGCGGCATGCCAAGCACGCCAGGAACTGAGTCGAGTCCCCGGTCCGGCCGGTGCCGGTCGGATCAGGGGACCTTCGGGAACATTTCGGGGGGGATGGTCGGGACCACGATCGGCGGAAGGCCGGGAACCACAAAGGTATTCGGTCCCTGCGTCGGCGGCTCGGGGGCGGCCGAGGTCTGTGCGCGCGTCGGCGCGGCGACGGTCGCCTCGGTCTCGGTGGTCGTGGCGGGCGCGACCGCGATCTGCGGTTCGAGGGTGGTGGTGCGCGGTACGCCCGATGTCGATACCGAGGTGGAACCCTCGCTGCCCTGCGAACCCCGTTCGAGTACCTGGGGGCCGTAGCCGAGGCCGAGTCCGATCGCCGCGACCACCGCGAGCGCGCTGACCGTCAACACCGCGCCGCTGACTTCGCGCTTGCCGCGCATGGGACGCACCGCCGACCAGCCGGAGGGCAGATCGGCGCGGCCGCGCTGGGCTCGCGGCCAGTCCTGCGACTGATTCGCGTTGCCCCAGTCGTCCGCGGCGAGGTCGTCCTCGACGACGTTCTTGCTCTTCTTGCCCTTCTTCGGCGGCGCGGAAAGCCAGGCGGGAGAAAGCGCGTCGGCGTTCATCGCCGTCGTGACTGGCGCTGCCACGTCGACCGGCCGCGCCAACAGGGCCGCGCCGCGCGCGGTGACCGTCTCCGGACTCGCCGGGACGATCACCGGAACACCCATCCAGCGCTCCAGCACCTTGGCGATCAACGGAATCCTGGCGCAACCGCCGATGGCGAGCACGCCGTGGACGGGGCGATCCGAGCGCACGATCACATCGCGCGCCATCCGCGCCGACGATTCGATCGCGAGCATGATCAGCGCTTCGAAGTTCTCCTGCGCCAGCAGAACCAGGCCCTGCTCACTCGGCAGCGCCACGGCGGTATTGCTGGACAGCTGCTCCTTGGCCTCGCGGCACAGCGCGTCGAGCGCGGCGAGACCGGCCTGATCCGGCGGATGCGCGATACGGCCGGAGGCGATCTGCTGTTCGCGGATCAGCGAATCGAGGTAGTCGCCGCTGATATCGCTGGTGCGCTCGGTGTGACGCACCTCACGTGTCTGGGTGTCGACGACGCTCACCGAGAGACCCGAGCTGCCGAGGTCGTAGACGACCAGCGAGGAGATGCCGCGGATATCGCCGGTGGACTGGGCGAATTCGAGCGCGGCGAAGATCTCGGGGATGAGTTCGTAATTGGTGATCTGCTGGTTCGCCATGGCGGCGCGGACCGCTCTGGCCTGCTGCTCGCTACGGTAGGCGACCGCCGTCGCGGTGATGTCGCGCGAGGATTCCAGCGTGACGCCGACGGCTTCGGCAACCAGTTCCTCGGCCCGGTTGTCGACCACCGGCACGGTCTGGAGATCGAAGGCGTGCGGCTCGACGTGCCCATGGGGCAACCCGGTGTGCGGTCGCGCCATACGGATGGCGCCGGCCCCCACCGAAATCCCCAGTACCGAACTCATCAGTTGCCCATCCCGTTTCACGCTTCACGACAAGCGAACCGCCGCCATTCAGGGCGGATGGCCCATATCGGACAATACCCGGTCCGCCGCGCCACCCCCGCCTCGCTGTGCCCGTTCACAATGTATCCGGGGCCCGACTGGGTGGACGTAGACGGTCTCGGAAATGGTCGCTCTCGTCGCCCGCAACTCTACGGCGTACCGAGTCCCGCGTACACCCATCCGGCATCTCGCCAGGTGGCACGATCGAGACAGTTGCGGCCGTCGATGATGGACCGCGCGCGGACAACTCGTCCGAGGTCCTCGGGCCGCAACGCCGTGAACTCGTCCCATTCGGTGAGCACGAGCACCACGTCGGCCCGCTCGCACGCCTCGGCGACCGATGTCGCGTAGTTCAGTGTCGGGAAGACGCGGCGCGAATTCTCCAGTGCCTTGGGGTCGTACACCGTGACGACCGCGCCGTGCAGCTGGATCATGCCCGCCACATTCAGCGCGGGGGAATCGCGGACGTCGTCGGATTCCGGTTTGAAGGCCGCGCCGAGTACCGCGACATTCGCGCCGAGCAGCGATCCACCGCACGCCCTTGTCGCCATGTCGACCACCTTGGTGCGCCGCCGCATATTGATGTTGTCGACCTCGCGCAGGAACGCGACGGCATGGTTCGCGCCGAGTTCGCCGGAGCGGGCCATGAACGCGCGGATGTCCTTGGGCAGGCAGCCACCGCCGAAACCGAGGCCGGCGTTGAGGAAGCGGCGACCGATGCGGGCGTCGTAGCCGAGTGCGTCGGCGAGCATGGTGACATCGGCGCCGGTCGCTTCGCAGACCTCCGACACCGCGTTGATGAAGGAGATCTTGGTCGCCAGAAAGGCATTCGCCGACACCTTGACCAGTTCCGCGGTCGCCAGATCGGTCAGCAGGAACGGCACCTCGGCGGCGATCAGTTCCGCGTAGATCTCGCGCACCAGTTCCTCGACGCGATCCGCGCCCGCGCGCGTCCTGTCCACCCCGAGCACCAGGCGATCCGGGTGCAGCGTGTCCTTGACCGCGAAACCCTCGCGCAGGAATTCCGGATTCCACGCGACTTCGACATCGGTCGACGTCAGCGCGCGCGCCCTGGCACCGAGGGCGGTGGCCGTGCCGACCGGCACGGTGGATTTGCCGACGATCACCGACGGGCGCTCCAGCAGCGGAGCGAGTGTATCCACCACGGCGTGCACGTATTTGAGATCGGCGGCGTATTCGCCCTTCTTCTGCGGGGTGCCGACGCCGAGGAAATGCACATCGGCGTGCGCGGCGGCCTCGGCGTAGGAGGTGGTGAAGCGCAGGCGGCCCGCGTCCAGGTTGCGCCGCAGCACACTCTCCAGGCCCGGTTCGTAGAACGGCACCACGCCGTCGGACAGTTTCGCCACTTTGCCGGGGTCGATATCCACCCCGATGACATCGTGTCCGAGTTCGGCCATGCACGCAGCGTGCGTGGCCCCGAGGTACCCGGTCCCGAAGACTGTGCATCGCATGATTGATTGGTAGGCCCCGTCGATGGCCGCGCCGCGTCAGCGAGGCAAGTGTCAACGCAACAGCAGGTGTACAGGCGGCGACGTGCCCACCGGAATCGCTGTGACCTGCGGTGATGTGTCGTCGCTAGCATCGAGGGCATGCGTGGGCGCAAATACGCGGTGACACTGCTCGGTGGCGTGGCCGCCGTGGTCGTCGCCGCCGGGCTGTGGCCGGTGTACGTCCGTCCCCTCGTCGACCGGCCCGCACCGGCCGACGCCATCCTGGTTCTCGGCGGCGCCCACGACGGCCGCGAACAACTCGGCCTGCGCCTGGCCCGCGACGGCTACGCGCCGCGCGTGCTGTTCTCCGACCCCTACGAATACAGCGCGCGGATGAACCGGATCTGCCACGGCGGCTACAGCTTCGAGGTGATCTGCTTCGATCCGTCACCACGAACCACTCGCGGCGAGGGGCGGGAGCTGGCTCGGCGTGCCGAGGTGGGGAAATGGCGACGCGTCATCGTGGTCACCTTCACCCCGCATATCTCGCGCGCCCGCTACATCCTCGGAAAGTGCTGGTCGGGGGAGATTCTGTTCGTGGACGCCGCACCCGGGTTGTCGGTCGCGCGCTGGGCCTACGACTACGTGTACCAGTCCGCGGGTTACGCGAAGGCATTCGTCGAGGACTGTTAGTCGCTATGTGATTGCCAGCTAACGGAATCAGGCGAGAGCAATTCGTGAAAAAGTCTGGCTTTTCGGCTGATCTCCAGGCAGCATGTCGTTTCGACGCCACTTTTCATCGGGGAACGAGTGCGCGCCAATCATTAGCTCAGTCATAACATGTGGGGAGTTAGTGCATGAGACATCAACAGCGTCCGCGACAGTCGAACTACTACCGTCCGCCGCGCGGTGGGGTGCAGCGCAGTGGGGTGCCTCGGGGCGGTGTGCCTCGGGGTGGTGCGTCCAGGGGCGGCGTGCCGACCCCGCACCGGAAGCAGACGACGACACCCTCGTGGGCGTGGTTCGCCGCGGCGCTGGGCGCGCTGCTCCTCGCGGTCTTCGTGGGGTCGGTGGTGGGTGGTGGAGATGACGCGGAGTCGTCCGCCGCGGCCGTCGACACTCTCGCGCCGGTGAGTTCCTTCGGCGGTGCGCCGATGGAGGTGGTCGAAGCCGGGAATCCGGTGACCCCGGCGACGACGGAGCTACCGGAGCCGCCGGTGACCTCGAGAGCTCCGGCCACGTCGGTGGCCGCCCATCCCGGGACGCGGATGTCGGCGGCCGAGGAGGTGACCGAAGACGTCGCGGTGCCGAATGTCGTGTGCATGAATCTGCGCGACGCGCAGTACGAGATCCAGGCGGTGGGGGCGCGGTACTCGGGCTCGGTCGACGCGACCGGTCAGGGGCGGATGCAGGTTCTCGAACGCAATTGGATCGTGGTTTCCCAGACGCCCGCGCCCGGCGCGATCGCCGGTGAGGAGGATGTGGTCCTGTCCGTGGTTCAGCTCGGCGAACTCAGCGTGTGCGGCTGAGCGGCCCCGGTGTGGCGGTCGACTCCCGGACCGTCGATCACTGAACTGCGGGCATGCGGCTTCAGTTTGATTTCGGTGCGCGCCGGACATAGATTGTGTCATGTTGGCGGGTAGTCAACAATGGTGCGACGCGGCATATCCCCTCCGGGAGGGCAGATGGATTACGACTGGTCAGCGGCTGATCTTGCCTTTCGGGACGAGGTTCGGGCGTTTCTCGACGAGAAGCTGACACCGGAACTGCGCCGCGCCGGTCGGCTGGCGACGAGCGTCTACCCGGATCATGGCGCGAGCATGGAATGGCAGCGACTGCTGCACGAGCGTGGCTGGTCCGCGCCCGCGTGGCCGGTCGAGCACGGCGGCTGCGACTGGAGCCTGACCCAGCACTACATCTTCGGCAGGGAAACAACCCTCGCCGGCGCGCCGACACTGTCGCCCATGGGCATCAAAATGGTGGCCCCGGCCATCATCGCCTTCGGCACGCCGGAACAGAAGAATTACTACCTGCCCCGAATCCTGACCGGCGAGATCTTCTTCTGCCAGGGATATTCCGAGCCCGAGGCCGGTTCCGACCTGGCCGCGCTCACCATGTCCGCGGTCGACGACGGCGACGATCTCGTCTGCACCGGCAGCAAGATCTGGACCACCCACGCCACCGAGGCGAATTGGATCTTCTGCCTGGTACGCACCTCGCGCACGGGTAAGAAACAGCAGGGCATCACCTTCGTGCTCATCGATATGACTTCGCCCGGTATCGAGGTCAGGCCGCTGGTGATGACCTCCGGCGAAGAAGTGCAGAACCAGGTCTTCTTCGACAATGTGCGGGTGCCCAAGAGCAATGTGCTCGGAGAGATCGACCAGGGCTGGACGGTCGCGAAATACCTGCTCGTCCACGAGCGCGGCGGCGCGGTCGCGCCCATGCTCCAGGTGATGGCCCAGGCCCTGGCCACCGCGGCGTCCGAGCAGACCGGCCCCGACGGCAACCCGCTGATCGACGATCCCGCGTTCGCGGCGCGATTGGCCGAGGCCAGGATTCGCACCGAAGTTCTCGAAATCCTCGAATACCGCACCGTTTCCGCGATGGCGGCGGGTAGGGATCCCGGGCCCGCGTCCTCGATGCTGAAGATCATCTCGACCGAATTGAGTCAGCAACTCACCGAACTCGCCCTGATCGCGGCCGGACCGCGCGGACGGGTCTACCAGCCGCACGCCACCGCGCCGGGCGGCCCCGTCACCGAATTCACCCCGCCCGCCGACGGATATCGCAGTGGCCGCGAATGGGAAGCGGTCGCGCCACTGCGTTACTTCAACGATCGCGCGGGTTCGATCTACGCGGGCAGCAACGAAATTCAGCGAAATATCCTCGCCAAGGCAGCATTGGGGCTCTGATGGACTTCACACTCACCAAGGAGCAGGAACTCCTGCGCGACGCGCTCGCGGGATTCCTCGGTGCGCGCTACGACCTGGAAAAAAGCCGCACCGCCGCGAAATCCGGCGAGGGCTGGCAGCCCGCTATCTGGCGTGGTTTCGCCGACGAACTGGGAATTCTCGGCGCGACTTTGCCGGAGCGGGTCGACGGAATGGGCGGCGGCCCCGTCGAATTGATGGTCATCGCCGAGGAACTCGGCCGGGCGCTGGTCGTCGAGCCGTTCGTCGACACCGTCGTCGTCGGCGCGGGACTGCTCGACCGTTCCGGTGGCGAACGCGCCGAAGCAGTGCTGCGCGGGATCGTCGCCGGTGACGCGCGGACCGCCTTCGCCGTCCTCGAACCGACCTCGGGCCAGAGCCTGCACGACATCTCCACCACCGCGCGCCGCGACGGTGATTCGTGGGTGATCGACGGTGCGAAGGTCGTCGTGACCAGCGCGCCGCTGGCCACCCACCTGATCATCGCCGCCCGCACCGGCGGGCAGCGCCGCGACCTCGACGGAATCTCGCTGTTCCTCACCGAATTCGACGCGACGAACCCGCCCGCCGGCATCGAGGCGCACTCCTACCGCACCATCGACGACCGCGTCGGCTCCGACCTCACGTTCACCGACCTGCGCCTGCCCGCCGACGCGCTGCTCGGCGGCGAAGGCGCGGCGTGGGAGGTCATCGACGCGACCGCCGACGAGGCCATCGCCGCGATCGCCGCGGAATCTGTCGGGTGCATGCGCAAGGTACTCGCCGACACCATCGACTACGCCAAACAGCGTCAGCAGTTCGGTGTGCCGATCGGCAGTTTCCAGGTGCTCCAGCACCGGATGGTCGATATGTACATGGAACTCGAACAGTCCATCGCCGCCGTCTATCTCGCGATCCATTCGCTCGGCTCGGCGCAGGCCGAAAGGGCGAAGTCGATCTCGGCCGCGAAGGTCACCGTCGCGCGCGCGGCGCGATTCATCGGCCAGAACGCGGTGCAATTGCACGGCGCGATGGGGATGACCGAGGAATTGGCGATCGGCCACTACTTCAAGCGGCTTACCGCCATCGAGAACGAATTCGGCTCCACCGATTACCATCTCGCCCGGTACGCGGCGTTGACCCGACCCTGATTCGGTCGGTCACCTCGGCGACGAGTCGGTGGTCTTCGTCGGCTCTGCGGCCGCTGCGATCAGCGGGGCGGGTGCGGGCGTGCCGCTGATGCACGCCGCGCCTACACGCACTCGGCGAGGTCTCCGCGAGTGCCGATGCCGGGGAGCGGAATCGGTGGTATGCGCAACACCTCGACCTACTCGCCCGTCCCGGGTCGGACACGGATATCAGGGGTCGCCGCCCGGGATGCTCCAAGCGCAGCCGCGACCACAGAGCCTGCGACCGCCGATTCGCGGCCCGGCATCGGCTGACCCTGCCATGTCGGGACGGGGGCTACTGGACTTTGACGAGTTTGATGGTCGGGGCTCCGTCCGGGCCCGCGATGTAATCGATGTAAACGCGGTCGCCCGCTTTCAGCGGAATATCGCTCTCCACCACGGCATCTCGCGCGATGATCTCTTCGCAGTCCTCGGTGATGAGGACGCCGAAACCCTCGTACTCACCGGCGTACCACTTGTCGACGACCGCCCACATATCCGCTCCCACCCTCTGCCTGCGCGATACGCCCGAACTCTAGACGTCGGTCGGCCGGTCGCGCCGTCATGGACGGTCAGCGTGTCCTGTGCGATCAGGATTCCGGATGGTCGCCTGTAGAGGTGCGGCGGGCGGTGACCAGCCAGGCGCGCGAGTCGAATCGGACACCGTCGTCGGCCAGATGCTCGGAGAGTTCCCTGCGCAGGCGCTGCATCGCGCGCGCGGCGGCGTCGGGGTCCAGCCGCCGCGATATCTCGCTGGTGCAGGTGAATCCGCGGACCCAGTCGAGGGCGGCGTCCACGTCGGGGCCGTAGTGGACCGGTTCGTCGACGTCGGTGAAGGTGATGTCGACGAATCCCGCCGCGTCCAGGATGGGCCGCACGGTCGAGGGATCCGCCAGCGAGAACGGGTCGGGTCCGGTGGACGTGGTGATTATCCGGTCGGGTCCGGCGAGGGACCGGCGGATGGCGACATCCCACTCGTTGCGTTCACCGGACTGCCAGACCAGCATCACCAGGCGTCCGGCCGGGCGCAGTGCCCGGCCGATATTGGCGAACGCGGCGAACGGGTCGTCGAAGAACATCGTGCCGAATCTGCTGATCGCCAGATCGAAGTACCCCTGGCGGAAGCGGTGGACCTGGGCGTCGGCGTGATCGAAGGCGAGGTTTTCCAGGCGCGCGATGCGGGCGAGGTCGCGGGCACGGGCGATGGCGGATGCCGAGATATCGACGCCGAGCGCGCTGCCGGTCCGGGCCGCGCGTGCGGCCTCGCGGGTGGTCTGTCCGGCTCCGCAACCGATGTCGACGACGTGATCGTCGGGCTGGATATCGCAGGCCCGCAGTAGTACTCGGGTGTGGTCGCGCAGTTCGGCGTCGTAGCCGGTGGGCGCGAGTAGGTGTTCGCTCGTGGTTTCGGTGTGACGGATGGAGTCGGGGTCATCTGTGCACATGGCGGTGGCTCCTAGCTACCGGGCTACTTGGTGTCGATCGGCGTATCGGCCGCGAAAGGAATCCGGCGTGGGCGGCGCGCGGAGCACCGAGTGCGGCAACGCTTCGGGCGATACCGGGCATTGTTCTCGCCAGGTGAAGCGGGCCGCGGCTCGTGCAGCGCCAGGTGGATGGGGGCCGACCGATCGAAGAGCTCGGCTGGGCCCGACGCGATCCGTCCGGCGATGCGGGCGCGGTACGTCGGATGACCCGGGTACGTGCACCTTCGGTGATTCCGGGCGCACCACGCCGGTGATCAGCGCTCACCGAGTAGTCCCTGCTCGGAGGCATATGCCTCGAGACGGTCCACGAGTTCGCGCGGACGGCTCAGCGCCGGGGTATGCCCGCCGTCGATTTCGTCGGGGGTGATGCCGAGGCGCTCCACGGCGACGCGGCGAAGGTACCGGCGGGGGAACAGGCGGTCGTCGCGACAGATCAAAATTCTCGTCGGGGTATCGGGCCAGGCCCGCAGCGGTGACGGTTCGCCGAGTCTGGCCTCGGACTGGTCGCGGCCGCGTTTCAGTGCTTCGGCGGCCAGTTTCGGCGGGACGTCCTGGTAGAAGAGGTCGATGGGACGGTCGTAGCTGCCCTTCTCCTCTTCGGCGTAGCGCGTGTGGGCCCAGTAGTCGGCCGGTGCTTCCGAGGGAGCCGGGATCATCGGCGCGACGAGGACGAGCAGTCTCGCGCTCACACGCTCGCAGACGAGCGGGGCGGTGAAGCCGCCGAGCGATTGGGCGACGACGATCGGATCGGTCCGGTCGCCGATCGCCTCGACGACGGTGTCCGCGTATTCGGGCAGGCCCGCCGAATCGTCCTCGCACGGAAGGTCCGGGGCGACGGTGTCGTGACCGCGCGCCCGCAGTTCGGCGACGACCGGATGCCAGTACCAGCCGACATCGCCCGCCCCGTGGATCAACGCGAATGTGGCCACGCGACCTCTCTCCCGTTGTTCGGATCCGATCCGGACCGCCACCGGAACCGGTACGGACATGCCGTGGTTCGCGTTTCGGCGTGGCGTCGATCGACGATATCGACATTCTCGGCGGCGTCGCCCGGTGCGTCCAGGGTGCCGGGCTGTGGTCGTCATCGGTGGGGTTCTCGTGCTGGTCCTGGTATTACGCCCGCCCATCTCCGTTCCGGTCGGTCCGGGGCTCGATGACAAAGGGAGGCACAAGGAATCGGGCCTGCGGGTGGAAACGCCGATCGGCTCGAATTCGCGGTGCGAACCCGAGCCGATCGGCGTGACTACTTACTTACTCAGTTCTTACGGCCCGGCGCCTTGGCTCCGGACTTGAAGCCGAGTCCGCCCGGTTTGGCGGTCGGCGGAGCGACGGGCGGGGTGCCGTTGCTCGAGGTGGGCGTCTCCTCGCCGGGTTCCGTCGCTGCCTCGGCGGTCGCCGGTTCGGCGGGGGCCGCCGGTGCCGTCGCGGATTCGGCCGGAGCCGCTGCCGCCGCGCCCGGCGCCTTGGGACCGGGCCGCTTGAACCCGGACTTCATGGCGAGACCCTTGGCGGCGACCGTCGGCTTGATTTCCTCGGCCTCCGAGACCGACCGGTTCGCGGTCGATTCCGTAGCGGTCGATTCGGGGGCCGGTTCCGGTGCCGTGGTTTCGGCAGGGGCGGCCGGAGCCTTCGCGCCGGGTGCCTTGGCCGCACCCTTCATGCCCAGGCCGCCACCCGGTGCCTTGGCGCCGCCCTTCATGCCCAGGCCCTTGACCGGCGGAGCCGCGGGAGCCTCGGCCGCGGGTGCGGCTTCGGCGGGCGCGGATTCGGCCGCGGGAGCCTTGGCTCCCGGCGCCTTCGCCGCACCCTTCATGCCAAGCCCGCCACCGGGTGCTTTGGCCGCGCCCTTCATGCCGAGTCCCTTGACCGGCGTCGCTGCCGGTGCTTCGGCGGCGGCCTCCGGTGCGGCTTTCGCCCCGGGCGCTTTGGCCGCGCCTTTCATGCCGAGTCCGCCACCCGGCGCCTTCGCGGCGCCCTTCATACCAAGGCCCTTGGCCGGTGTCGGTGCTTCTGCGGGTGCTTCCTCGGCTTTCGCGCCCGGCGCTTTCGCCGCGCCCTTCATGCCGAGTCCGCCGGGCGCCTTGCCGCCACCCTTCATGCCGAGCCCGCCGCCGGGCGCCTTGCCGCCCTTCATCGCGAGACCGTTGGTCGCGGGCGCCGCCTTGGTCGCGACGGGCGCTTCGGTCTGCTCGGCGACGGGTTCGGGCTCCGCCTCCGGTTCGGGCTCGGGTTCGGCCTTGGGCTCCTGGATGACGACCAGGTTCTCGCTGAGCACCGACGCTTCGACGCGATCGATCGAGTCGAGCATCAGCTGCGCGACGTCGACGACCTCGACGCCTTCGCCTTCGCCCTGCTCCTGACGCGCGGTCACGCCGTCGGTGAGCATCACGCGGCAGAACGGGCAGCCGGTGGCGATCTTCTTGGGCGAGGTGGACAGCGCCTCGTCGACGCGATCGATATTGATGCGCTTGCCGAGTTGCTCCTCCATCCACATGCGAGCGCCACCGGCGCCACAGCACATGGAACGTTCGCCGTGGCGCGGCATCTCGATGAGGGTGGAACCGGACGCCGCCATCAGCTCGCGGGGCGCGTTGTAGACCTTGTTGTGACGGCCCAGGTAGCAGGGATCGTGGTAGGTCACGTTCTGCGAGACCGTGGCGACCGGGATCAGCTTCTTCTGCCGCACCAGACGGTTGAGCAACTGGGTGTGGTGCACCACCTCGTAATTGCCGCCGACCTGCGGATATTCGTTGTTGAGCGCGTTGAAGCAGTGCGCGCAGGTGACGACGATCTTCTTCTTGCTCTGTTCGACGCCGTCGAAGACCGAATTCAGCACCTCGATGTTCTGCGCGGCGAGCTGCTGGAACAGGAATTCGTTGCCTGCGCGGCGCGCGGAGTCACCGGTGCAGGTCTCCTCCGCACCGAGCACCATGAATTTGGTGCCCGCGGTGGCGAGGAGTTCGGCGACGGCCTTGGTGGTCTTCTTGGCGCGGTCCTCGTAGGCGCCCGCGCAGCCGACCCAGAACAGATATTCGTATCCGTCGAAGGAATCCGCATCCTTGCCGAAGACCGGGATCTGGAAATCCATCTCGTTGATCCAGTTGAGCCGGTCCTTGGAGTTCTGGCCCCAGGGATTGCCCTTGTTCTCGAGATTCTTGAACAGGCCCGCCAGCTCGGACGGGAATTCCGATTCGATCAGCACTTGGTAGCGGCGCATATCGATGATGTGGTCGACATGTTCGATATCGACCGGGCACTGCTCGACGCACGCGCCACAGGTGGTGCACGACCACAGGACCTCGGGGTCGATGATGCCGCCGATATCCTCGCCGCCGACCAGGGGGCGCTCGGCCTCGGCGCGCGCCGCCTCGGAGATCTCGGCCAGTTTCGCCTCGTCGGGTTTGCCTTCGGCGTCGACCAGGCCGATCTCGTCGCCGCCCGTATCCTTGCACCCGCCTGCCAGCAGGTACGGGGCCTTCGCGTAGCCGTGGTCGCGCAGCGACATGATCAGCAGTTTCGGCGAGAGCGGCTTACCGGTGTTCCACGCGGGGCACTGCGACTGGCAGCGACCGCATTCGGTGCAGGTGGTGAAGTCGAGAACGCCCTTCCAGGAGAAATCCTCGAACTTTCCGGCGCCGAGGGTATCGGTGTCGGCGTCGACGTTCTCCATGTCGAGGGCCTTGCCGTTCGACATCATCGGCTTGACCGCGCCGAGCGCGACACCGCCGTCGGCCTCGCGCTTGAAGTAGATGTTCGGGAACGCGGCGAACCGGTGCCAGGCCACACCCCACGTGAGGTTGCGGCCGACCAGCAGCAGGAACAGGCTGCCCGACATCAGTTTGACGAATGCGAAGACCGAGATCAGTACCGCGCTCTCGGGCAGGATCTTGGCGACCTGCATCGTGAAGAAGTCGGTGGCCGCGTTGGAGTGGTGATAGGTGGCGATCTTGCCCGCCTTCACCAGAATCATGCCGAGGCCCTCGACCAGGACGATCGATTCGATCACATACGCCGGGCCGAATTTGGAACCGCTGAAGCGCGAGAGCCGGTCGGGCACACGCGGGTGGTTCAACTGGCGGATGACGATCAGCGTCACGATGCCGACCACGGTGCCGATGCCGAGGATCTCGTCCAGCAGGTGGTAGGCCGCCCAGTCGCCGAAGATCGGCCAGTGGAATTCGGGATCGAAAGTCTGGCCGTATGCCTCGAAGAAGAGGATGAAGCCCGCGAGGAAGCCGATCATCACGAGCCAGTGCGCCCAGCCGACGGTCCGGAATTTGTTCATCCGGGTGTGGGCGAGGAATTCGATCAGCATCTGCTTGATGCGCGGGAAGAACGGCCGCCAGCGATCGGGAGCGGACTGGCCGACCATGATGGTCCGCGTGATTCCGCGGACGCCGCCGAAGAACGACGCCCAACACAGGAGGCTGAGCGCCGCCCCAATCGTGCCCAGCGTCAGTGTCAGGGCATTCATGTCGCGACCTTTCTCTAGAGGCAACACGAGTGGTCGAGGTCGGCTGTGCCGCCGACTCGGTTGGCTCGTATCGTAACCGCCGGTAAGTTACTCACCAGTAACTATATGCCCCATCGTACGATCGGGATTTGGTTGTTATCCCCGTACGCTGGGGCTTGACCCGGAATTTACCTGTGTGGAACATCACAGGAAGTCATTCGGAAGCCGTGAGTGCGCGGAGGTTTCTCACCGTAAAGTGCGAGGACATGTGTCCAATCGGTAAGGACACGCTTACTCTCATTGGCGGGTAATGGATCTCGCATCTCGGGACCGATTCGACTAGGCTCAGCTCGTTCTGTTTGCTGTGCTCGTATTCACACCGCTCGGGGAGAATCCGGAAGGGCCGACCACCTCTCGGATTGAATGAGCTCTCGCGTGAGAAAACGAGCTGCCACAACTCTGATGATGGATTGGAAAACCGAATGAACCTCCGCAGGACCACCGCGGCGGCCACGCTGGTCATCGGCGCGATGACCGTGGGCATCGGCACCTCGCACGCCGATCCCGCACCGGCGCCCGCCGCTGAAGAAGGCATCAACTACTCCGTCAAGCTGGTGGACAAGGTCGTCGTCGCGACGCTTCGTGGGGGAACCTTCGCGCTGACGCAGAAGGACGGCGCGACGCCGGACGCTCCGAAGGTGAATGTCGTCGACGTCAAGGACGACAAGGGCAACGTCGTCATCAGCCTGCCGATGGAATTCGATGCCGCCGGCACCGAAATCCCGGTGAAGCCCGAGGTCAAGAAGGACGGCACCGTCCTCGAGGTCACCCCGCAGAAGCCCGCGAATCTGCGCCTGGACGCGCCGGTCGCGCCCAAGGCGGTTTCCGCGCAGCCGATCGCCTCGGCCAACGAGAACCAGCGGGCCCAGAACGACTTCGCCAGCAAGTTCGGCATCGGCACCGCCATCGGCGGCTTCGTCGGTACCGCTGTCGGCGCGATCATCGGCTGTGTCGTCACCCTGGTCGCCGGCTGCGTGCCGGGCCTGGTGACCGGCGCGGGCGTCGGCGGCATCCTGGGCACCATCGCCATCGGTGGACCGACCCTGGTCGCCGCGGGCGTCGAGCTCATCAACGTGATGCAGGCCGAGGCCGACACCACCCAGTGGTCGGACAAGAAGCCGGCCGATGCCCCCAAGGTCGCCTCGGGCGAGGCCCCCAAGGTGGCCGACGCCCCGAAGTAGTCTTTCGGACGCAATTCATCGCACCGATCGGCCCGTTCCCGCTGGGAACGGGCCGATCGGCGTTCTAGGACGTCGCCCGCGCCCCGCCTATCGGCACGGTGCCGCGGAAGGCCGCCTCGCCCTGCGGGTTGCCGAGTCTGCCGAACGAGCGCTCGGCCATATCGAACGTCCCGTCCTCGTGTACGAGCAGGACCGTGCTCGCCCGCGTCCCGTGCACCGGGTGGGCGATGAATCCGGCCGAGAGCGCGCGTTCGTCGTCCAGCGGAACCCCGGTGTGCGGCAGCGCTTCGTCGGGCGCTTGAACCGGATCGGCCAGCACCTCGAAATAGTCGTCGAGGGAACCGGGTTCGGATTCGACGACCTTGCGCAGTCCGGCGAGGCCGTTGCGCACCTTCGGCCAGATCGGGCGCGCCGCTTCCGGTTCGGCCGACGGGCCGAGCGCCGCGGAGGTGACGAAGGTGCCGTTGGACAGGCCGTGGAATCCGGGAGTCAGCTCGCGGGGCGGTGCGGCGCTGCGGTTGGAATGCCACCACAGCCGCTCGAGATCGGAAACCACCACGTTGTACCCGTTGTAGTCGTCCGGTGCCGCAGCGACGCCTTCGAGGTACTGCCGTGGGCCGGGGAATGCACCGTGCGCGCCGCGATCGGAGAGTCCGCGCAGGAAATCCATCAGTAGCGCGCCACGGGAGCGGGCGTCGGCGCGCTGGTCGTCCGGATTGCGGACATTGGTGACCGCGGTGAATCGGGCGTGCCGCTCGTTCAGGCCGAGCCAGGTGCCGGGCGGATCCGTGTCGGAGACGCCCTGTGCGCCGATGTCACGGCCTGCGAGTACCCCCGGCACCTCGGTCCAGCGCCGCATCGACTCGGTCGGCCGGGTGTAGTACTCGTCCCGATTGGCCGCGACGATCAGCCGATAGTCCGGGTGCGCGCGCCAACCGATCAACACCAAACACATACGGTCCAGAATGCCGCACCGGGCCGGTCGACGGCACCGGATCGCAGCGCGTTCAGGCTGCGTAAGGGCAGTGGAAACCTGCCGTGGAACAGCGAAAAGGCCGGTAGCGACGCGCGCTACCGGCCTCGATCGTCCGTACCGATTACTCGGTCCGGACCCGCAGTCCCGGATTGTCCGAGAGGACGACGCTGACCGGCTGCGCGAACAGTTGCGGCACATCGCCGGTAAGGGCGCCGATCAGGTTGGGGATCGCGCAGATCGGATAGTCGGCCACCGACGAGGCACTGGAGATGCCGAGCGCCAGCCGACCGGTCACGACCGCGCCGCCGCTGTCACCGGGCAGGGCGCAGATGTTGGCGGAGAAACTCTGGGTGAGTTCCCGGTCGCCGACCAGGACCGTCTGGTCGACGGCGTTGATGACACCGCAGCTGAATCCGGTGCGCGTGCCCGACTTGCAGACCGGCGCGCCGACGACGGGGGTGCCGACGCCCTCGATCAGGATCGGAGCGGCACCGGGAACCCGGACACCGTTATTGGTGAAACGGTCCTTGACCTGGTCGTTGATGCGCACGATCGAGTAGTCCTGCGACCCGAGCACCGACTTCTGGAACACGCCGAGCTGCGCGCCGATCCGCTCGCCGTTCACCAGTTCGTGCACGGCCGCGGCACGGTCGGTTCCCGCGGACGGCAGATCCGGGTTGCAATGGCCCGCGGTGATATTGACGACGTTGCCCGAGCGGTCGGTGCCGTTGAAGCCGAAGGAGCAGCGCAGCGAGCTGCGACCGGCCACCGAGGCGAAGCCGTCGCCGCCGATGAGCGAACCGCGGTCGGCCGCGCTCGCGATCTCGTCCGCGGCGGGAAGCGCCTCACCCGCGATCGGCGGGGCCATCACGATGATCCGGGCGGGATCGATGAAACCGGGCAGCGGCAGTCCGGCCTGATCGACCCTGACCGCGATGCTGTTGTTGACGGTGTCGATCACGGCGCCGCGTACCAGGTTCGAGATCGCCTCGGGCTGGCCGTCGAGCCAACGCTCGAACGCGGTCTTCTCACCGCGCAGAGTGGCCTCGCTCTTGGCGACATTGCGGACCTCGAAACCGGCCGTCTGCGCCGACTTGCGCGCCTCGTCGGCCCCCGGGCCCTGGGCGACGGCGACGACCGCCTTACCCGAGTCGTCCAGCCACGATCCCGCGAAGACCTGGGGGTATTGCCGCTGCGCCGTGGTCGCGAAGGCCGCGATCTGCTGCGCCAGGTCGGCGCGACGCAGGTATTCGTCGGGGGAGATCTTCAGATCGCGGGTGACCGCGGCGACCAATTCGGCGGGCAGCCCCGGCCCCTCGGCGGGTTCCGCGTTCGCCACGGCGGCGGTCGGTCCGAACAGCAGAATCGCGACCGAGGCCGCGATCACTGTCTTCTTGACTCTGGTCCGTCGCACAGCTGATCGGAACTGACCTCTACGTGGCAGCAAGAGCATGCCCAGACTATATGGGTTCGCGACCGGTATCACTACTCATCCCAAGGTGCGGTAATGCCGGACTCGGACTCGATCGGCCCGGGTCCGGCGATGGTCATAGGTTCGGTGTCACTGGTTGGCGGGCTGGGTGCGGACCGAGATGCCGCTCCCGACGCCGCCGCCGGAATTGGCGTCGATATCGGCCAGGATGGCGCGGATCGGAATGCCGAGCGAGGCGGTGCCGCCGTAGGGGGCGAGCTGGGTGTTCGCCTCGGTGCAGTTGGGGGCGTCGGCGGCGTTGGAGCCGCTGGTGATGCCGAGCGCGAGCGTTCCGGTGACGATCGAGCCGCCGCTGTCGCCGCCGAGGGTGCACGCCGAGCTGGCGAATCCGCGCACCGTCTTGCTCTCGCCGTCGGCCGTGTACAGCTGGGTCTCGACCCGGTCCGCCACCACGAAACCGCAGGTGAAGGTGGACGACTGCCCGGATTTGCAGACGGGAGCTCCGGTGACGGGTTCCGCGGTGCCGGTGATGTTGAGCGTCGTGCCGTTGGCGCCGCGCACCGACGGCTGATCCATGCCCGCTTCGACGGCGCGCGAGTTCAGGCGGATCACCGAGTAGTCGAGTCCGGACTGTCCGCCCAGCTCCGCGGTGACGAAGGTGCCCACCTCGGGACTGTTGGTGATGTCCCTGATGTTGGGCAGGTAGACGCTGGCCTGCTGGTTGGCCTTGCTCAGGTTCGGATCGCAGTGCCCCGCACTGATGTTCAGCGCGTTACCGGACGCGTCGACGCTGTTGAAGCCGAAGGAGCAGACATCGACGCCCCGCAGCGAGGTGTCGTGCAGGGAGGTCGGCGCGCTGATGTAGGTGTCGCCGCCCATCGGCCGCCGCTCGACCGGTCCGCCGCCACCGGGCGACAGGATGACCTTCACGTTGGCGATCAGGGTCGGCAGATTCAGCACGTGGCCCGCCGGGGTGTTGGCGATGCTGAGCACGAGCTGGCTGTTGAGGATGTCGATGGCCACCGAGTTGATGGCCTCGGACAGATCGCGTGGCAGTGTCGCGATCCACTGATTCACCTGGGTCAGCGAATGTTCCAGGTTGTTCGCCGACACCGCGGAGATCCGGGTCTGGTAGCCGTCCGCGCTGGCGATCCGCGCGGCGTCGGCCGAGGTGACCGCGACGACCGGTTTGCCGTCGGTGCCGATCCACGCCCCCGCGAAGGTGTCCGGGCGCTGGGAACGGAAATCGCGCGCGTAGCGCCCGAGCTCCTGGGCCTGGGCGGCCCGGTCGAGATATTCCGACGGGGTGAGGTTCAGGTCGCGCGAGATGGCCTGCACGAGTTCGGCGGGCAGGTTTTCGGCGGACAGTTGTTCGGGAGCTTCCGCCGAGGCGGACCCGATGCCGAGCAAGGGTGCGAGGAGAACGGTCGTGGCCACTCCGATCGAGGCAGCCTTGACCGCGGCGCGACGCGCCACCAACTTGCGCATGAAGTCCCTTCGTCGGCACTGATGTGCCAGCTAAATCCATGGGCCAGGGCAGAATCCGTTGGCGCACAGTCATCGTCCAGCATCGCACCGGCGTCCGCGAACATTGCGTCGAACGTTGCGACAACACCGGTCAGCGCACCACTTTAGGGCACAAACCGTTGTCCGGCGTCACTAAATCATCGGATCGGTGGGACTTCCACGGTGAACGTGGGTGGCGTCCAATCGGAGTCCGTCGGCATCCACCCGGGCGGCGTCGGAAACCACGGGCGTGTCGTCGACCGACGGGCGGTCGTCCGACTGGTGGTACTCGGCGCCGTCGTCGTCGGTTCGGCAGTTGTCGTCGCCGGTTCTGGAGGCGGTGGTTCCGGCGCGGTGGTCGTCGATTCGGGTTCGGTGGTGCCGGTGATGACGATCGTCGGCTCGGCGGTCGGCAGCTGCGCGATCGACAGCGGCGGGGGCGGTGCGGCGGGTGTCGACTGGTCTGATTGCGCGTCGCGCACCGGCGGCGGTTCGGGCGCGCTCTCCCCGCGCAACACGACAGCGACTCCGAGACCGCCCAGTGCCAGTCCGAAGAGCGCGGCCACCGCGATGAGCAGGGGGGTGCGTCGTTGATTCGCCGCGGCGGCGGGGGCGACGACCGCGGTGGGGGGCACGGTATCGACCCGCGCGGTATCGCTGAGCACCTCGGTGGGCAGCGGCGCGGCGGCGGGCATGGCCTGGGAGTAGGCCTGCGGAAGTGCCATGGCCGCGGCGACCGCGGGGATCACGTCCGTCTTGACCGTCGCGTTCTCGCTGTTGGCCGGATCGGGCGGCGTCGCGCCCGCGGGGGTGGCCAGCACGGCGGCCAGTGCCGCGCGGGCCGCGTCGTAGGCGAAGGACCTTCCGGGCTGGGCGGTATCGATCGCGGGGAGGTCGGCTTCGCTGACCAGGACCACCGAGCGCAGGCCGAGATAGTCCAGCGCCTCGCGTGAGGACTGCACGAGGGCGGGCGACCATTCACCGGGGTGCGTCGCGTAGAACTCGGCGGGCCCGCTCAGGAATTCGGTGGTCTGGTTGATCAGACAGAACAGCGCGGTGGCGAACAGATCCTCGGCCCGATACGCCTCGCCGTCGTCGACGGACAGCCCGGCCGGATCGCCCACCGCGCCGACGAAACCGGTGATCGAATGCGAACCGGGCGGCGCGTCACCGCCGAGGACGGTGTCACCGTCCTCGGCCATGTGCAGGATCGAGTCGCGGACGAGGAAATCCAGCTGACCGGCGTCGGTGACGATCGCCGCCGTGCACTCGTCCTCGGCGATCCGCAGGCCCACCCCAGTGGCCATCCCAATTCCTCGCTTCGACATCGTCGGGCCCGTGCCGTGATCACACCAGCAGCGAGCCGTGTCCCATGGCGCGAAGCATCGACAATAGCTCCGAACGTGACCCGGCACCGATTCGGCGCCGTATGCGGGCGACGTGATGCTCCACCGTCTTCGCGGAAATGTACAGGCGAGCGCCGATTTCCCGATAGGTCAAACCGAGCAGGACCAGTTCGGCGACCTCCCGCTCCCGCTCGCTGAGGATGGGATTGCCGTCGGTGCTCCGCACGGCGGGATCGGGCGTCGCGCCGCGTCCGCGAGTGGGCTGCGCCGTCGCTGTCGGTGGCGGCGAGAATTCCTGCGGGCGGGATTCGGACCGGATCGCGCGGGCCAGTTTCAGCAGCGCGGTCGCCGTGGCCGAATCGTCGGCGGCCAGCGCGGCCTCGCTGGCGAGACGGGCGGCGTCCCAGGTCAGCCCGGTACCGCGCAGACCGGTGACGGCCTGCTCCACGTGCGCGGCCGAGACTTCGCCGCGCAGGACGAAAACCCAGGTGCGTCCGGCGTTGGCGAGCACGGCGGCGTGCCGATCGCCCGATTCGGCGGCGGATTTGAGCAGGTGGGCGTGCGGCAGCAGGTCGTCGGGGCTCTTGTGCGCGATGGCGGCCTGGACGCCGTACCAGTGGAACGCGTTGGCCCAGGTCGGTGGCTGGTTCAAGGATCGGAGCAGCGACAGCGACGCCTCGACCAGGGGCGTGATCCGGCGTTCGTCGCGCAAGCGGATACCCGCCAGCCAGAGTTCGCCGACCGGCAGCAGCGTCAGCAGGTCCGCGTCGACGTCGTCGAAGAGCGGGTAGGCCGCCTGCCACGCCTTGGTGAGTGCCACGTGGTCGCCGCCGCGCCGGGCCAGACCCACCGCGACGCCGTGGGCGAGCAGGCGGTCACGGATGTCGAGCGCGTCCCAATCCAGTGCGGCGACGGTGGCCGCCGCGCCCTGTTCGTCACCGCCGAGCATCGCCACCCAGGCGGCCAGCACCCGCAGTTGCCCGCTGCGCGCGCCGTTATCCGTCGCGCGCAGCAGCGATTCGCCCGCCCGGCGGGGTTCGCCGGTGCTCAGGCACAGCAGTGTCGCGATCGACACCGGCGTGCACGGCAGGAATCGATCCGAATTCACGTCGATATGCGCGGCCTGGAGCAATGTCGACACCGCGACGGCGGACTCGCCACGGGTCAGGGATGCACCGAGTGCCGTCGCGATCAGCCGGGCCTGGGTGTTCGCCTCGGTCGGCGGCCACTGCGCCGCCGCGCCGGAGAGTTCCGCGGCGTCGCGCACATTGCCCGCCAGCGACAGCACGGTCGCGCCGACGGCCCAGTCGGGACCGATGCGGTGCGCGCCGAGCCAGGTGTAGAGCTGCGCGGCGCGGCCGACGAGACCGCGCCGGGTCAGCACTCCGGCGCAGATCCGCACGGCGTCGGCGAGTTCGGCGCCGGTCACCTCCGAGCGGGCGAGTACCGGTTCGGCCAAGCGCATCGCGGTCTCACCGTCACCGGTGCGGGCCGCCGCCTCGGCCCAGCGCAGTGCGATCCGGTCCTGATCGGCGCCCGCGGCCGCGGCGGCGCTGTAGAAGCGGACGGCGGCGGGCCCCGCGTGTTCGGCGGCGGCGCAGAGGAAGTCGGCGAGTCGGTCGTCACGGACGCCGGATTCGGCCAGTGCCAGCGCCGTCTGGTCGCGCAGCAGTCCCGCGTCCAGTCTGGCGGCGAGAAGTCTGCGCTGGACGGCGAGATAGCGACGATCGCCGAGGATGGTGCGCAGCGCGGGAACAGCGGGGGCGAGCAGCAGATCGGCGTCGGTGACCAGGGCGGTCGCCCGTGCCCGATCGATGAGACGTTGGGCCGCCGGCGGATCGACGCCGAGTACTTCGGTGAGTTCGGTCGAATCGAGTCCGGTGCCGGTGGTGGCGACGGCGAGCGTCTCGAGCAGATCCGGTTCCAGATTGTCCAGAAGTGAACGCGCCCAGTGCGAGACGGCCTCGTCGACCGCGCGCACTCCCGCGTCCAGGCGGGCGGAACAGGCCGCCGTGAGCGCCGCGACGACGCCACCGCGGATACCGCCGGTCTGCTGGTGGATGTGCTGAGCCACGGCGCGCGGCACCGCCATCCCCAACTCCCTGGCGAACGGGGTGATATCCGAAACCCCGAGCGGGCGCAGGTCCACGACGCGGCCACGGCGCGCGACCGCGTCGGCCAGTGCGCGCAGGCGAGTGTCGTGCGGGCGCGGCTGGGTCGCGACGACGACCGTGTACTTGCCGGATTCGATACTCGCGCAGAGCGATTCGAGATCGGTCGGACTCAGGGTGTGGGCGTCGTCGATGATCAGCGCCGGGCGCGGGCCCGATCCGCTGTGCCGACGCGCTCCGCTGCCGTCGGCGTCGATCGCGATGTTCTCGGGCATCGGCGCGTAGAGGTTCTCGCGGATGGTCTCGCGCAGCGGCACGCCCCTGGCTCGCAAACGGGTGCGGACCGCGGCGAGCAGGGTCGATTTACCGGTGCCGGAACGGCCTCGGATCAGCACCGTGGAGGTTTCGGGGTCCGTCGAATCCAGTTCGCGGAAGATCTCTCTGACATAGGGCATGGTGTCGAACGCGATGTCAGCCACCGTTGCCTCCGAGGATCTCGCCCGGTGCGTCCAGGATGGTGCCTACCGCGCCGCCCACCCCTTCGCCGACGCCGTCGATGGTGTTCTCCAGCACGCCCGTCGGCAGGCTCGGCACCTGCGGTTTGGGCACCGTGGGGGCGGGCAGGGGAATCTGCGTGGGTTGAGGCTGCGGCTGGGGCGCGGGCTGCGGCTGGGGT
>NZ_JAFMPL010000297.1:0-417 GCF_019038455.1 Nocardia noduli | reverse complement strand
CCCCTAACCAGGGGCTTTCAGGTCGCCAGGAACCGCGCCAGCCCCCTGCAAAGCCCATTTGCACGGAACAGGCAGCCATGCGGTTGGTAGGTGGTCGTAGACCGTCGGTGTTGCAGCGATGGGGGTCTGGGGATCTCCCCAGGCGGTTTCCGGCAGCGCCTTGAGCGCTACCGGAACCGTGGCGGCTCGGTTTTTTCTGGAGAACGGGGAGCAAAAACACGCAAAGGATTTTGAGGCGGCAAAAGAGCAATGCAGGATAGACAATCATGGTCAGAACGTTAACACGTAGCCCCTGATTGTCCGCCTGCCGCTAGCTCAATTTGAAAACATGGCCATGATTCGGCGCTGAATATCACCGTCTTTGTTGACCAGTGTTTTAGTGACAAACGCTGCATGGTTTTTCGTAGTGTTGTGTCC
>NZ_JAFMPL010000296.1:0-418 GCF_019038455.1 Nocardia noduli | reverse complement strand
GCAGATGCGCATGCCGCGGCGCATTTCAAGAGGATTTTTTGCGGGGCGCCGCGGGCGGGCTGGCAAGCCAAACCCGGCGGTTGCCAGGGGTTACAACCCATTTGCGGGCGCACCAAAGTGCAACCAGCACAATGCGGGTTCAGGAATCCGCCGCCATGCCCATGCCCCTTCGCTTCACCGCTCCCTCGCGCCCGCAGTTCCGCCTGCCGCGGCCCGCGGCCACCATGGCCGTGGCTGCCGCCGCCCTGCTCGCCGGCTGCGCGGGCGTGCCCAACTCCATGCCCGGCCTGGACCGCAGTGCCCGCTTCGATCCCGACGATTTCAATACCAGCGCCAGCATCTACACGCGCCACATCGACGCGCCGCCCGCCCGCGTGTGCGAGGGCGCCCGCCGTGCGCTGCTGAGCCAGGGCTATCT
>NZ_JAFMPL010000295.1:0-418 GCF_019038455.1 Nocardia noduli | reverse complement strand
ACCTGGAGCTCACCCGCACGCTTTCGGGCGAGCGCACCGGCAGCCTGCTCGACACGATCGACCGGACCGTCACCGCCAACGGCGCCCGCCTGCTGGCCGAGCGCCTGGCCGGGCCGCTCACAAACCTCGAGCGGATCGCCCGCCGGCACGAGACCGTCGCGTATCTTGCCGACGACCACGGGCTCCGGAAGGCGATTCGCGAGACGTTGGCCCGGGCCCCCGATCTGGCGCGGGCGCTCTCCCGGGTCGGGTTGGGGCGCAGCGGCCCCCGCGATCTCGCCGCGATCCGGGACGGGCTGACGGCCGCCGCCGGGCTCGGAGCGGTGTTGACGCAGGCCGCCGCGGCCACAACGGAACTCGCCGAGATCGCCGAGGCCCTGGCGGCGGCCGATCCGGCCCTGGCGACGTCGCTGCAGGC
>NZ_JAFMPL010000294.1:0-418 GCF_019038455.1 Nocardia noduli | reverse complement strand
ATCCGGTCCAGGGCCAGGTGGACGGCGTTGGCCGCCTCGCGGTCGACGGGCTGGGCGTTGGTGCGGACCCGCTCGAACAGGGTCTCCAGGCGGTGGGCGACGGCCTCCACGGCCGGGAGATCGACGGCGCGGGCGGCGCCCTTCAGGCTGTGGGCGCGGCGGAACACGTCGTTCCAGTCCGGGGTCGCGCTCCCGAGCGCGGCCCGGATCGCCGTGACGTGCTCGCGATGCTCGACCTCGAAGGCCGCGAGCAGGAGCTGGCGGATATCGGCGGGCAAGGCGGCGCCGGCCCTCAGTGCCGGTAGCGTTCGGCCAGGGCCATGAGGGCCTGGGCGAGTTCGGTGAGGTTGGCCGAGGCCGCCTCGACCTCGCGGGTGCCGGCCGCCGTCTGCTGGCTGGCCTGGCGGATGTTCTGCAG
>NZ_JAFMPL010000293.1:0-419 GCF_019038455.1 Nocardia noduli | reverse complement strand
CCTGGAGCGCCTCCTTCACCTCGTCGAGCTTGAAAGGCTTGATGATCGCTTCGATCTTCTTCATGCCGCTCGGGCCTGCGCTGCGCTGCCGGATATTTCTAACATCGTCGGGAAGCCTCCGCCACGCCGTTTTCGCGACGGGCGTCACGTTAGTGCCCATTCGGAGCGCAAGCTACGCACATCCTTCGGGCTTTGGATGAATTTGTGGCGCATTTTTAATCAGCGGTGTTCGGTGCACGGGCAGACGTGGGGATGAGCATGCGAGTGCTGACGGTGGCGGCGATGCGCCGGGTCGATGCGGCGGCCGTCGATGGCGGTATTCCTGGCCTTCGACTGATGGAGGCCGCCGGTGCCGCGGTGGCCGCTCGCGCTGCGGCTCTGCTGCCCGACGGCGGCCGCGCCGTCGTGCTGTGCGGGCC
>NZ_JAFMPL010000292.1:0-422 GCF_019038455.1 Nocardia noduli | reverse complement strand
CCTCGCGGGCGGCGATGATGGCCTCGATGGCCTGCTGGCCGGTGCCCTTGATGGCGCCCAGCCCGTAGCGGATCACCTTGTCGGTCACCGGCTCGAAGCGGTACATGCCGCGGTTCACGTCCGGCGGCTCGAAGGTGAGCCCCATCTTCACGGCGTCTTCGTACAGCACCTTCAGCTTGTCGGTGTCGTCCATTTCCACCGTCATGTTGGCGCAGAAGAACTCGGCCGTGTAGTGCACCTTGAGCCAGCCGGTGTGGTAGGCCAGCAGGGAGTACGCGGCGGCGTGCGACTTGTTGAAGCCGTAGCCCGCGAACTTCTCCATCAGGTCGAACACCTCGTCGGCCTTGTCCTGGCCGATGCCCTTCTCGGCCGCGCCCTTGCGGAAGATCTCGCGGTGCTCGGCCATCTCCTCGGCCTTCTTC
>NZ_JAFMPL010000291.1:0-426 GCF_019038455.1 Nocardia noduli | reverse complement strand
GTCTTTCGACCACCTCGGGTTTGTGTCTCAGCGGACGGGAGGCACGGTCCAGGGCCTCAACTCGCTGGCCTACGCCTTTAAGCAGGTCGGCGGCACGTCGCAGCAGGCGATCGGCGCGGTCGAGAGCTTTTCCAAGGCCATCCGCGAGAACCAGGGCGTGAAGTCCTACGTCCAGAGCCTGGGCGTGGACATGACCAAGCCCGCCGAGGAACAGCTTCTGGACTTCGCGGACAAGGCGAACTCAGGACAGTACGATGTCGATTTCCGCAAGGCGGGTATCGCCGGCATAAGCGAAGAGGATTTCAAGCTCCTCACGCAGTACTCTGCCAAGATCAAGGAATTCCGCGCCGAGTACAACGCGACCACCAAGGCGCTTGGGATCGACTCGGCCAAGGCGGCTGAAGCCTCGATGGCGTTCCAGCGGAC
>NZ_JAFMPL010000290.1:0-428 GCF_019038455.1 Nocardia noduli | reverse complement strand
ACTACGCGCTGAAGAACAAGCTGATCGATTGATCTGCCCCCGGGGCGCCGCGGGCACCCCGGGGGCAGATCAATCGATCAGCTTGTTCTTCAGCGCGTAGTAGGTCAGGTCGCTGTTGGACGACAGCGCCATCTTCTCCATGAGCCGCGTGCGGTACGTGCTCACGGTCTTCACGCTGAGGGACAGCGACTTGGCGATGTCGCCCGCGGTCTCGCCCTTGGCCAGCTTCAGGAACACCTGGAACTCGCGTTCGGAGAGCTGTTCGTGCGGCGGCGCGTCGTCCTTGCGGTTGAGCTGCTGCGCGAGCAGATCGGCCACGGCGGGCGTGAGGTAGCGGCGGCCCAGCGAGATGGTGCGGATCGCCTCCACGATCTCCTTGGGGTCGCATTCCTTGTTGAGGTAGCCGCTCGCACCCTGGCGGATGAGGT
>NZ_JAFMPL010000289.1:0-428 GCF_019038455.1 Nocardia noduli | reverse complement strand
CGCTTCTACACCGCGCAACTGCGCTACGGCGACGATGCGCTCGCGCCGCCCCGCCTCACGGGCCTGTTCACGCTGCGGCAGCCGGACGGCCGGCCGTTCCCGTCGCGGCTGCAGGCGCACCGCGAAGGCCCGGACGCGGGCGAGGTGCCCGACCCCGAGGCCGTGCGCTGGCTGCCCGGCGGGGCATCGCTGCTCTGGACCAGCGAAGGCGACTTCGCGCGCGGCTACGGCCCCGCGCTGCGGGAGAGCCATGCGGACGGCGCGGCGGCGCGGGAGTACGCACTGACCCCGGCCTTCCAGCCGCGGCCCGGCGGCGACAGCGGCCCGCGCGCCAATGCGACGCTCGAAGGCCTGGCCCTCTCTCCCGACGGCCGCACGGCCTGGCTCGCGATGGAGGCTGCATGGCGCCAGGACGGCCCGATGCCGAC
>NZ_JAFMPL010000028.1:0-75657 GCF_019038455.1 Nocardia noduli | reverse complement strand
GGGGTACGCCGTGAACAGGGTTTCGGGGCTATGCCGCGAATGGGGTTTCGGGTGTCGTCGCGGATGTGGGGTTCCGGGCTACGCGGCGAACGCGGGGTTCCGGGGCTACGTCGCGTGGAGTACCAGGCCGGTGTTGTTGGGGTTGCGCAGGGTGAGGGTGTCGGCGTCGATATCGGCGGTTGTGGTGCCGTCCAGTGTCGAGAGGACGGCGGACTCGACTTCCATGACCTCCGGGGGGCAGGCCATTCTGGTGGTCGCGAGCCGGAAGGTGATCGGGGAACCCGAAGGGTCGATGTCGGCGCTACCGGTCATCCTGTTGCAGCCGGTGGTGCCGGAGACGGTGCCGTCCTCGGCGATCAGCAGGGTGGGCCTGGTCTCGGCGAGGGTTCGTGATGTGGTGCGGGCATCCTGGGTGATGATCTCGGTCACGACCCAGTCGGTGCCCTTCAGCGGTTTGTCGGGGCTGGCGACCTTCCTGTCGACCAGGGTGACGGTCTGATCCTTGGCCCGCAGTGTCAGGGTCGTGCCTTCGAGCCGCCAGGTGGGAGCGGCGGTCAGCAGGGTGTTCATCCACTGGTCCGCGTCGGCCTGCGGTTCGGGGCAGCCGATCAGGGTGCTCGCGAGGTCGCCCACGCGCAGGACGTCGCGGTCGAAGGTCACCGAACCCGACGCGGTGTTGCAGCCCGCGTACCCGCTGACTCGATTGTCGGCGAAGGTGAGGGTCAGCGGTCCGTCGCCGGGAATCGGAGTGCCCTGCACCGTCGTGGAGATGTAGGTGTGGCCCATCGGCGTGGCCCCGGCGGTGTTCGCGGTCGACGCGGCCGAGGTCGTCGATGTGGATGATGGCGTCGCCGCATCCGGGTCGTCGTCCGAGCAGCCGACCACACCCAACGCGGCGAGTAGCAACAGCGGTGCCAGGCGAGCCGAGTATGCCGACATGAGCCCGATGGTAGTCACGCGACCGTCGGGGTAATGGGTGCCGCGCCAAACGAACGGCGACGGCGACGGTCCGATTCGTCCGCTCCGCGCTGCCCACACCCCCGGCCCTTCGGCCCCGCATTCGTCGCAGGGCGCGGGCGCCTCTGGCCTGGCGCGGCGAGCGATATGCTCTGGCGAGTGACCACAGCCGACGCGCCGAGCCCACTGTCGACCTGGGCGCCGCTGCGAACGCCGATCTACCGGGCGTTGTGGATCGCGCAGTTGGTCTCGAATCTCGGCACCTGGATGCAGACGGTCGGCGCGCAGTGGATCCTGGTCGACGAACCGAACGCCGCGACGCTGGTGTCCCTGGTACAGACCGCGATCACCCTCCCGGTGATGCTGCTTTCCATCCCCTCCGGGGTGATCGCCGATCTCGTCGACCGGCGCAGGCTGCTGCTCGGCGCGCAATCGGCGATGGCGGTGCTGGCCGCGATACTGGCGATCACCACCGCGTCCGGGCATACCACTCCCGCCATCCTGCTCACCCTGCTGTTCCTGCTCGGCTGCGGGCAGGCGCTCACCGCCCCGGCGTGGCAGGCGATCCAACCGGAACTGGTCCCGCGTCAGCAGATCGTCGCCGTGGCCGCGCTCGGCAGTATGAATATCAATATCGGCCGCGCGGTCGGGCCCGCCATCGCGGGCGTGCTCGTCACGATATCGGGACCGACCCTGGTCTTCGCGCTCAACGCGGTGTCCTTCGGCGGCATCGTCGCGGTGCTGCTGTTCTGGCGGCGACCTCCCACCGATCGCGCACTGCCCAGCGAACGGCCGTTGGCCGCGCTCCAGGCGGGCACCCGGTTCATCCGCGCCGCCCCGGCCATCCGGCGGGTGCTGCTGCGTTCGATCCTGTTCATCGCCCCCGCCAGCGCGCTGTGGGCGCTGCTGCCCGTGGTCGCCCGCGACGAACTCGGTCTGTCCGCGTCCGGCTACGGGCTGATGCTCGGCGCGCTCGGTGTGGGCGCAGTACTCGGCGCGCTCGGGCTGTCCAGGATCCGCACCCTGCTCACCCCGACCCAGCGGCTCACCGCGGCCTCGGTCCTGTTCGGCGCCGCGACGGCGGGTGCCGCGCTGCTGCGTTCGGTGCCGCTGGTGCTGCTGCTGCTCGTCGGCGCGGGCCTGGCCTGGCTGCTCGCCATGTCCACGATGAATTCCACGATGCAACTGCTGTTGCCCGCGTGGGTGCGCGCTCGCGGGCTCTCGGTCTACCTGCTGGTGTTCATGGGCGGCCAAGCCATCGGATCACTGCTGTGGGGACTGGTCGCGGGAGCGCTCGGCACCGTGTCGGCCTTGCTGATCGCCGCGGCACTGCTGGCCTGTAGCGCGCTGAGCAGCGTGTGGTTGCCGATCCGGCACAACGCCGAGGAACTGGATCTGACGCCGTCGGCGTTCTGGCCCGAGCCGCAGCTGGTGGTCGAGCCGGATCCGGAGGAGGGACCGGTCATGGTGTTGCGGACCTACGACGTGCCCGCCGAGCGCGCCGACGAATTCCTCGCGGCCATGGCCTTCCTCGGCCGCTCCCGCCAGCGCACCGGCGCCATGGAATGGCGGCTCTACCGCGACGTCGGCGTGCTCGACCGGTACGTGGAGGCGTTCGTCGTGCGGTCCTGGGCCGAGCACATGCACCAGCACCAGGTGCGGTTGACCGCGCAGGACCAGCTCAGGGAACAGGATGTCCTGCGGTTCACCGTCGGTGAGGAGCAGATCACCCACCTGGTCGCCGTCGAGCCCTATAGACCGCCAGGCCGGGTCCATTAGGCGCTGGGCAAACCCACCCCATAGACTGACCGGCATGCGGATGTTCCTGGATATCCTCCTGATCATCACCAGCCTGCTGCTGGTGCTGTTGGTGCTGCTGCACCGCGCCAAGGGTGGAGGCCTGTCCAGCCTTTTCGGTGGCGGCGTGCAGTCGAGCCTGTCGGGATCCACTGTCGTCGAGAAGAACCTCGACCGTGTCACGATCTTCACCGGTCTGGTGTGGCTCATCGCCATCCTCGGCATCGGACTCGAGATCAAATTCGCCTGACCGGCAACCGGTCGGCCACCCAACCGGTCTCGCCCGTTACCGCGTGATTCATTCCCGGTTACCCGCCCCCGATACGGTGGCGAGTACCGGGAAGGAGTCGGTATGGAGCTCCGGTATCTTGTTTCGTTCCTCGCTCTCGCGGAGGAACTGCATTTCGGTCGCGCCGCGCAGCGGCTGCATCTGACCCAACCGAGTCTGAGCGCCCAGTTGCAGAAACTGGAGCGGTCCCTCGATGTCCAGTTGGTATCCCGCAATTCCCACGAAGTGCGGTTGACCCCGGCCGGGCGGGAATTCGAGGGACAGGCCAAACTCATCGTCGCCCAGCTCGACCGGGCCGCCGAAGTCGCCAAGGCCGCGGCGGCGGGCCGGACCGGAACGCTCGGCATCGGATACAACCTGCCCGCGAGCAGGCATGTGCTGCCCACGGCCCTGGCCAGAATGACCTCCGAGAATCCCGACATCACCGTGTCGCTGTGGGAGAAACGCACCGGCCCGCAGCTCGCGGCGCTCCGTGAGGGCACGCTCGACATCGGGCTGATCTACGGCCAGCCGACCACGTCGGAATTCCGCTACCGACGATTACTGCGCCGCATCCCGCTTGTCGCGGTGGTCGGCCGCGCCCACCACTGGGCGGGCCGCTCCGGTGTCCGGTTCGCCGAACTCGCCGATCAGCAGTGCGTGCTGTTCGCCAGGGAACAGTGTCCGGCCATGTACGACGCCATCTTCCGCGCCGCCGCCGTCAATCGGATCGCCCTCGACGTGGTGCAGACCGCCGACGATCCCGGGGCAACCGGCCATATGGTCTCGGTGCGACCGCTGGTGGGTTTCGCGTCCCTGCCGAGGGCGCAGTCGATGCAGATGGGCGGGCCGGATTCGGCCGCCGTCGCGGTGAAACTGCTCGACCCGGTGCCGACACTCGACCTCTTCGCGGTCTGGCGGGCCGAGGAGACCAATCCGGCGGTCGGTCTGTTCCTCGACAGTGTCCCCGCGGTGGACGAGGACACCGTCGCGGTGTGAGTCATTTCAACCCCGAGCGCACGAACGCGTTGACGATATGGCGTTGCAGCAGCAGGTAGAGCACCAGTACCGGCAGGCAGGCCAGTCCGGCCAGCGCCATCATCGGCCCCCAGTCGTCACCCTCGGTGCCCATGAAACTGCGCAGCCCGAGTTGCAGCACGCCGTTGGAGCGGCGCATCACCACCGCGGGCCAGAAGTACTCGTTCCACGAGTTGATGAACAGCAGGATCGCGAGCGCGGCCAGCGCGGGCCGCAGATTCGGCACGACCACCGTCCACAGGATCGACCACGACGAGCGCCCGTCGATTTTCGCGGCGGCGACGAGTTCCTTGGGGAAGGCGGCCATGTGCTGGCGCATCAGCAGTACCGCCAGCGCCGAGCACAGCGTCGGCAGGGCGACGCCGACCAGGGTGTCGATCAATCCCAGTTGGTTGAGCAGCACGTAGTTCGGCAGCATGGTGACTTGGAACGGCACCAGCCAGATCCCGACGAAACCCAGATACAGCACCCGTTGCAGCGGGAAGGTGTACATGGCGAAGGCGTAGGAGGCCAGCAGCGCGATGAGCAGCTGCGCCGAGGCCGAGAGCAGCGCCACCGCGAAGGTGTTCGCGATCAGCTGGGCCACGTCGACCTTGCGCGCCGCGTCGGTGTAGTTGTCCACCGACAGCGGCCACGGGATCGGGGACAGCGACATCACATCCGACGGTCTGCGCAGCGAGGTCGCGAACAGCCAGTAGATCGGGAAGGCGCACAGCAGCGCGGTGCCCGCAAGCAGCAGGTGGCTCCCGAGTCCGCGCAATCGGTCAATCGTCATGGAAGGAAAGCCTTTCCGAGATCCACACGAGCAGCCCCGCGACGGCGCCGAAACCGAGGAACAGCAGCACGCCCGCGGCGGCACTGAGTCCGGCGTCGAAACTGTGGAAGGCGTAATCCCAGAGCAGGTAGTAGATATTGGTGGTGGACTGGGACGGACCGCCCTGGGTCATCGAATCGATGAGCGGGAAAGTCAGTGTCGGCGTGAGCAATACGGTGGTGAGGACCAGGAACATCAGGGTCGGCGCGAGCAACGGCAGGGTGATCCAGCGTCGGATCTGACCGGGGGACGCGCCGTCGACGCGGGCCGCCTCGTCGTAGTCGGGACTGATCCCGGCCAGCCCCGCCCAGACCACGAGCACCGCGAATCCCAGCAGTTGCCAGCCGGTGATCACGATGATCACGCCCTGGGCGGTGTCGGTGTCGTAGACCCAGTTGCGATCCGAGCGCAGCACCTGGTCCACCGCGCCGCCACCCGGATGCAGCAGCCAGCGCCAGACGGCGGCCGCCGCGACGGGCGCGACGAGGAACGGGGTGAAGATGAAGGCCTGGTAGATGGTCCTCGCCCGGGGCGAGACCCGACGTCCGGCCAGGGCGAGCGCCGCGGGCAACAGCACCGTGAACGGAATCAGGCCCACGATCAGCACGACGGTGCGCCACAGCGAATCCCGGAATGCCGGAAGGTCGAGCAGCCGTTCGTAATTGCCGGTGCCCACCGGTTTCATGGGGGAGCTCGGCAGCAGATTCCAGGAGTAGGTGGACAGTTCGAACGCCTGGACCAACGGGCGATAGGTGAAGATCACCAGCAGGGCAATCGCGGGGGCCAGATACAGATAGGGGACCGCCGTGCGTCCGACGCGGCGCGGTAGCGAAGCCCACCGGCCCGGCCCGGGCGCGCGAACCGCGCCCGGGACCGAGATGACCGTGTCGGTGCCGTCGTCGGGTACGCGATCTACCGCGAGTTCATCGCGGTCCGGCCGCGTGGCGGGTGCGAGCGAGGATTCGACGACGAACACCGGATCACCGCCGCTCGGCCAGAGCGGCGAGCTGATCGAGGACTTCCTGTTCGGGTCGGTCGTAGACCGTCGCCGCCGCGGTGGCCTCCACCGCGGTGGCCACCATCCCCGATCCCAGCACGTCGATTCGGGTGAAACCGAATCCGACGACGCCGCGATGCCTGCCCTGCGGCGCGAGGGTGTCGATCCGGTAGGACAGCGCGGGCGCCACCCACACCGGAATCCCCGCGAGCGCCGCCGCGCCGGTGAGGTGATTGTGCCCGCAGACGATCATGCCGACATCGGAACCCGCGAGTGCCGACGCCAGCAGATCCGGATGTTCCAGTCGCAGGAAATCCGGTCCGGGAATGGGCGAGGGCACCGGCGGATGGTGTAGTGCGAGCAGGGTGCCACGCGGTGCGGGCGTGCTCAATACCTCGGCGAGCCAGGCCAATTGCTGTTCGGAGAGCCGCCCGTGGTGGTGCCCGGGAATCGTGCTGTCCAAGGCGATGATCCGCAGGCCCGCCACATCGATGACACTGTCGAGCGGCAGGTCCGGATCGACGGTTCGCCCGAGCAGTTCCTCGCCGAAGGCCGAACGCTCGTCGTGATTGCCCATGACGTAGACGATCCTGGCGCCGAGGGCGTCGGCTACCGGTTCGACCGCAGCGCGCAGCCTCCGATAGGCCTGCGGCGCACCGTTGTCGGCGAGATCACCCGACAACACGATCGCGTCGACGGGTCGTCGCGCAACGGCGAGCCGGTCCAGCACCGCGAGCAGGTTGGCGTGGGTGTCGATCGAGCCGTGGACCAGTTCACCCTCGGCTCGCAGATGGGTATCGGTCAACTGGACGACGGTGATCGTGTCGGTGTGCCCGAGATGTCCGGCCGGTCCGCCGTTGCGCGTACTCATGCTGCCGGGAGGAGTTTGCGGCCCTGATCCTGTGCGGCGGTCAGGGTGGACTTCGGATCCTTGCCCTGGAAGACGACCGCCTCGACGGCATCCATCATGCCGTCGCGGATCTGCAGGTAGTTGGTTCCCGGCATGGAGATCCACGGCTCCATATTCGCCAGCTGCGCGACATTGGGGGCCAGCAGCGGGTTACGACGTGACCATTCCTGCAAGCCGTTCGGGTCGGTCAGCAGACCGGTGCGCAGCGGCAGGTAGCCGATACCCTGCGAGATCTTCACGTAGGCCTGTTCGCTGGTGAGGAACCGGATCAGTTCCCACGAGGCGCGCTGCTTGGCCGGATCGTTGGACAGAATGTAGAGCGAGGCACCGGAATTGGTGGGAACGGTGGTCTTCGCGCCGAAACTCGGCATCGGCGCCGACCGCAGATCCCATTTGCCCTCGGCGCCCTTGACGAAGGTGCCCTGGATGGCGCTCGTCTCCAGGATCATGCCGATCTCGCCGCGACCGAACGCCTCGTAGCCCTGCTTCTGGTTCAGCGTCGGCATCCCGCCGGTGCGGACCAGATCCTGTGCCATGCCGACGACCTCGACCGAGGCGTCGTCGGCGTAGGTGAGGGTGTGCCGATCCTCGGAGATCACCCGGCCGCCGTTGGAGCGGACCATCGACTGGAAGCACCAGTCCTTCGCGGTCTTGGTGAGGCAGTCGATGTACACCCCGCCCTTACCGGTCTTCTGGGCGATCGCGGAAGCCGCCTGCGCGACCTGCTGCCAGGTAGTCGGCGGGTTGGCCGGATCGAGTCCGGCCTCGGTGAACAGCGAGGCGTTGAAGTACAGCACCGGAGTCGAGAAGACGAACGGCACACCGTAGGTCGCGCCGTTCCAGTCGGCCAGCGTGCGGGCGCGCGGCGCGAACGGGTGCGTGCCGTCGAAATTGCGCTGCACCTCGGTCTTACCGACCAGCCCGTCGAGGGATTTGGCCTGCAACTGGTTGACGGTGAAATCCAGATCGCTGAAACCGAGCTGCGCGACATCGGGCGGCGTCCCCGCCACCATCTGGTTCTGGATGCTGGAGATGGTGTCGGTGGCCGGATTCGGGCTGTTGCCCTGCGGCTTCTGCGCGGTCACCGTGATATTCGGGTGCTTGGCCCGGAATTCGGTGAGCAGCGCGTCGAACGTATCCGTCCACGCGCCCGCCAGACCGTAGTTGTAGGACTCGAAGACGATCGACACCTTCTGGTCGGCGCCGAGTTCGGGGATCGTGGCGGTCGGCCCGGCGGAATCCTCGGTGGTGCTGCCCAATCCGCCGCACGCGCTGAGCGCGAGTGCGGTGGTCAGCGCCAGAGTGGCGATGGCCGTAATACGTTTCACGACGGTGCTCCTGAGAGTTGTTCGAGCGAGGGGTTTGTCACGCGACAGGAACTTCGTCGCGCACATCTTGGATCGGATCGGTCTCGGTGGCCTGCCAGGTCAGGCGGAGACCGGAATCCGGATGGAAGAGATGGATATCGTCCGGGTCGACGGTGAGCGCGATCTGCTCGCCGATCGACACCCGCGCGGGACGCGGGACGCGCGCGCGGATCTCGTGCTCGCCGACGGTGATGTGCACGACCTCCTCGCTGCCGAGGTTCTCGACCATCCGCACCTGTCCGCGTAGCCCGCCGGGACCGGTCGTGACGCGCAGCTGCTCGGGGCGGATACCCACGGTGACACCGGTGTCACCGCAGGTATCCGTGATGCCGAGCGCGGCGTCGAGTCCCTCCGCCGTCACATGCAGTCGTCCGGCGCGCTCGGTGATCGTGGCGGGCAGCAGGTTCATCGGTGGGGCGCCGAGGAATCCGGCGACGAAGGTCGAACGCGGGCGGTCGTAGAGTTCGGTCGGCGGCCCGACCTGTTCCACCTGTCCGTCGTTGAGCAGCGCGATCCGCGAGGCCATGGTCATCGCCTCGACCTGGTCGTGGGTCACGTAGAGGAATGTCGACCCGAGTCTGCGGTGCAGCGCGATCAACTCGGCCCTGGTCGCGCTGCGCAGCCTGGCATCGAGATTGGACAGCGGCTCGTCCATCAGGAAGGCGCCCGGATCGCGAACCATGGCGCGCGCCAAGGCGACTCGCTGTCGCTGTCCGCCCGACAGCTCGGCCGGTTTACGTCCGAGCAGAGGTGTCAGCGCCAGCGTCGCGGCGACCTCGGCGACCCGTTCGGCGATCCGCGCGCGCGGCACCCGCCGCGACTTCAGCGGGAAGCCGATATTGCGCGCCACCGTCAGATGCGGGTACAGCGCGTAACTCTGGAACACCATCGCCAGATCCCGTTGCTGCGGAGCGACGTCGGTGATCTCGCGCCCGTCGAGCAGGATCCGGCCCGAGGTCGGGAGTTCGAGACCGGCGATCATGCGCAGCAGCGTGGACTTACCGCATCCGCTCGGCCCGAGCAGAACCATGAACTCGCCGTCGGCGATATCGAGACTCACCTCGCGCACCGCGTCGGTCGCGCCGAATCGCTTCGACACCGCTTCGATCTGCAGCCGGGCCACCGGGGGTCCTCCTTCGCTCGATATGCCGTAGTGACCTGGACAGTTTCGGTCGGACGCGCAGGCGCACGCGGGTGCGATAGGCAACGCCGATCGGGCGAATCGAGGGTTTCGACTGTGTGCGCGACGGCTGCGGCGGTGGGTGAGGGTGTTGTCGCTGATACAGCCGGGTTCGCCCGAATTTCCCGAGATGAGGATTCATTCGATGAAGGTCAAGCTGACCGTCACGTCCGCATTACTGATCGCCGCGCTCGGTGCCGCCACGGGTAGCGCCGGTGCCGCGCCGCAGTCCGACAGCGTGGGTTTCTCCGCCGTCGCCGAGAACAACTCGACCGTGATCACCACCGACGCGGGTTCTTTGGCCGCCGACAACGGTGTGTTCACCATCAAGGCCGCCGACGGCACCGTTGTCGCGGGAACCGAACTGGCGTTCCGGGTCGACGAGTTCGTCTTCCCGATCGCGGCGCAGATCGCCGGCAACACCGCGACCCTCACCCCGCAGCTCGATCTCGACCACGCCACCTACAAGCCCGTCGCATTGCCCTACGAGGATCAGGCGCCGTGGAAGACCGAATACGAGCGTGAGGTCGCGGCCTGGAGCCGTATGACCACCACCATCGCCATGGGCGCCACCATCGGCACCCTCGTCGGCGGCCTCGGCGGCGCTGCCGTGGGCTGTGTCCTCGGCGGCGTTCTCGGCGCCGGCGTGGCCTCGGCGACCATCGCGGGTCTGTTCGGCCCGTTCATTCCCGCGGCAGCCGTCGGCTGTGTCGGCGGTATCGCTACGATCGGCTTCCTCGGCACCCTGGTCGGCCAGATCCTGATCACCGCACCGGTTGCCATCGCCGCCGCGGCCCAGTACTTCACCACCATCAATACCCCCGCCCCGAAGCCCGCGAAGTAATTCGCCTCTCGGTCACGGGCGTTCCGCGACTCCGATCGGAGAGTTTCGGATCGGTCGCCACGAATATGGACGGCCCCTTTTCGGTGAGAACCCCTCATCGAGAGGGGGCCGTTGTCGTGGGAACGCCGCGCCGGTCATCGGCTGAGCTGTCGGGTGCGGACGAGCCTCGTACGCGGCGACGGCGCGCGGAATCGGTGTGTGCGCCCGACGTTCGCCGAGCCGCGGCACCGGATTGCTGAAAGCACCGGGGTCAGGGGATCAGGGTGCTCGGGGAAAGCTCCCCGCCCCGGTGCAATTCCAGCATGTCGGTGGTCGACGTAGGTGCGTCGGCCGCCCGTGCATTCCGATTCTCGCGGAACACGATCGAGTCTACGAAGGCCGACTGAGGTTCGCCGGAAGTTTGCGGGATAGTTAGCGAAGGGTGGCCGGATGGACGCGCCGCCCGGCGGCGGGGTGGTGCGGGAACTACGATCTCGGCAGAGGCGGGGTGGGTGGCGCGACCACCCCCACACCCTTCGCGCTCGCCCGATTTGTCCGATCCTGATAGTCGGCTGAGAAGACGGCCACCCGGACACTTCGACGCGGGCGGGCCCGTTGATACCGATAGGACGGCCGGTTCGGCCGACACATAAGGAGTTGGTCATGAGCCTCATCGGAGCAGTGCTCGGCTACGCCCTGACGCTGTTTATCGTGGTGCTGATCGCGCGGATGATTCTGGACTGGGTAGTGCTGCTCGGCAACACCAGGTCGCCGTGGGTGTTGCGGGCGCGCGAGGCCACCCAGAAGGTGACCGAACCGGTGATCGCGCCGGTGCGCAAGGTGCTGCCGCCGATACGCGCGGGCGGTATGGCGATCGACCTGGCGTTCACGATCGTGTTCATCGTGGCGCTGGTGCTGCGGTCGATCTTCTTCAGTCTGTGACGCGCGGTGTGCTCGCAGACCGGGCGAGCACACCCTTGGCCGCCACCGGTTCGCCGACGATGAGTTCGGCGCCCGCGATGAGATCGCCGAGTACGGGTGTGGCCGCCGACATCGCCGCGCTGTCGCGGTGCGCGGTGAACGCGTCGTCGTCGGCGTAGATCTCGGAGACCCAGAACAGTTCCGGATCATCCTTGGACCGATTCAGAACGTAGAGCAGCGTGCCCGGTTCGCGTTCGACCTGCTCGAATACCGGACCGAAAGCGGCGACCAATTCCTCGGCCCTGCCTTCCTTGGCCTTGACTCGGGAGACCAACGCGACCTGCGGCATTCGAGCGCTCCTTGCGGAAATGCAGACGGAAACAGGGGAGCCGAATTGCCGGTCGTGGCATGCGGAATTCGATCCGGTCATCGGCCGCAGCCAGACTAGCACCGACTTCGAATTGCCCCGCCGGTGGTCCGCATCGACGCGCGATCGGATTATCGCGTGGTGCAACGGGTTTCGCCGGGAATTCGAATCGGCGCGGAGACCGTTCGCGGTCCGCCGCCGGTGCGGGCCGATTTCAGTCGTTGCGGGGAATGCGCCCGTCGACATCGGTGAATCCGTAGTGTTCCGCGAGATCGGCGACGCGCCAGGCGGATCCGGTGCGCGCGCGCCGGTCCGGATCGGTGGCCAGCGCGACGACCGCGCGACCGGGAAACCGCGGTGTTTCGGCGGTATCCAGATCGAATGCGCCCTCGCCGGGCAGGGTGATGATCCTGCGCCCCTCGGCATCGGCGGGCACCATCCGGAGTAGTTCGGTGTCGACGATGCCCGGCCACAGCGAAACCACCGTGACCTCGGTATCGGTCAGATTCCGGGCCAGATCGGCGGTGAGCCGATCCAGCGCGGATTTGGCCACCCCGTAGACGGCATTGTGCATATACCGCTCGGCGCCGGGTGAGGAGATATTGACGATGAGGCCACCCGATTCGATCAACAGTGGAGCGGCGAATACGGCTGCCGCGTAATGGGATCGCACGCCGACGTCGAAGGTCTCGTCCCACGCGGCGGGCGGCACCTCCCAGAACGGTTTGCCGAGCCAGCGGGCCGCGGCGGGCGCGTTGTAGACATTGTTCACCAGGACATCCAGGTGGCCGTATTCGTCACGTATCCGCTCGAACAATCGCGCGACCGCGTCGTCGTCGCGATGGTCGCAGACGAACGGGATACCGACGCCGCCCAGTTCGTCGATTTCGGCGGCGGTGCCGTGCACCGTTCCCGGCAGGTGTCCCGGCGTGATCGATCGCCCGGTCACGAATACGGTGGCGCCCGCCGCCCCCAATTCGAGAGCGATGCCTTTTCCGATGCCGCGACTCGCCCCCGTGACGACGGCCACGCTGCCGCCGAGTTTCTCTGGTATTCCGTTCACGACTTCGGGACATTACCGTGAAATAGGAACACGTTCTAAGTTTTGGAGGCGATAGTGGAGTCGGCGCATCGGTTCGTGACCATCGACGGCGGACGGATGCACGTCGCCGAACAAGGGGAGGGGCCTCCGGTGATCTTCTGCCACGGGTTCCCGCACACCTGGTACATCTGGAATCGCCAGCTCGGGGCCGTCGCGGAGGCAGGCTATCGCGCCATCGCCCCCGACCTCCGCGGATACGGTCGCACCCGGGTGCGCGACGAACCCGATTCGCACACCAATCGCGCCGTCATCGGTGATCTGCTCGCGCTGCTCGACGATATCGGCGCCGAACGGGCGGTTTTCGTCGGCCTGGACTTCGGTGCCGCGTTGGTCTGGGAACTGGCGTTGCGCGCCCCGGAACGCGTCAGCGGGCTCATCGTCCTCAACAATCCCTTCGCGCCCCGTCCGCCCCGTCCGCCCTCGCGATTGTGGGCCAAGGCCGCCGCACGTCATTTCCTGCATCTGGACTACTTCCAGAAGCCCGGCGTCGCCGATGTCGAACTCGGCGCGAATCCGGGGGAATTCCTGGCGCGCGTCTACTTCTCCCTCAGCGCCGACTACCACTACCTCGACACCTGGCGTCATCCCGCCGAGGGCACCGGATACCTCGACGTGCTCCCCGAGGCCCCACCGCTGCCGTGGCGGTGGCTCTCCCGCGAAGACCTCGACACGCTCGCCCGGGATTTCGAGAGCACCGGGTTCACCGGCGGACTCGCCTGGTACCGGGCCCTGGACCGCAACTGGGAACTCACGGCCGAGTACGCCGACGCCCACGTCACCGTCCCCGCGTACTTCCTCTACGGCGACAGGGACACCGATATGGAGGGGTTCAGCGGCCACGATCCGCTGGGCACGCTGCGCGCCCACGTGCCCGATCTGCGCGCGGTCACCGAAATCGCCGACGCCGGACATCTGCTCCAGCTGGAACGGACCGAGGAGGTCAACGCGCTCATCGTCGACCATCTCCGCGATCTGGCCGACCGGGCTCGCTAGCGGTACTCCCCGGCCAGTTCCTGATAGCCCGCCCACCTCGGCAGCGGCCTGGATTCGAGGTGGGCGCCGAGGCGGTCGAGCAGGTACTGCCAGCGCGGCCCGATGGCCTCGGCTTCGTCGGGCCGCAGGTGACGACGGATCAGTTCGACGGTGGTGACCACGCCGACCTGGGTGAGGCGCAATTCCAGATCACGGCCGTCGATACGGACGACAAGTGCGTGCGGCGCCTCGCAGCGCTCCACACGCACGGCGAGGGGACCGGAGACCGGGCCGTCGACGGGGTCGACGGTCAGATCCGCGCCCTCGCCCGCGACGGTGCCCAGCCAACGCCCCAACTGCTCGCGGGACGTGCACGCGGACCAGACATCGATGACAGGCTGCGGGTAGGAGCGCTGATAGTGCAGCAGTACCTGCTCGCCGTCGACGGGCCGGTCGTGCTCGGGACGCACCTCGCCGAGCGTGGATATCGTGGTCATGAGCCTCATCCTTCCGCTGCCGGTCAGAAGTTACTTCTCCACTGTATTTCCATGCCGGGGAATTTCATGCGGCCCGACCGTCGATCACCGGGATCGCGTCGGCGACCGGAATCTGCGCATCAATGTGACGCCGCGTCGGTTCGTGGTGCCCAGGATCGTGTCGGCGGCGGATTCGATCGCGGCCTCGTCCAGCAGGACGTTGTCGGCGGCCGGGCCGAGTGGCACGAAACTGTCCTCGCTGGTCACCCGGGCGATCCGGCCCTCGAATCCCGCGTCGAGCAGTGCGGTGACGACCGATTCCGAGACGCCGCCGCTGCGACGGGTCTCGTCGGCGACCAGGACGCGGCCCGTGGCGCGGGCGTGCAGGATCAGATCCTCCACCGGCAGCGGGTTGAGCCAGCGCAGGTCGAGGACGCGCACCTTGATGCCGCGTTCGGCGAAACGATGGGCGACCCGCAGACTCATCGGGACGCCGTTGGCGAAGGTCACGATCGTGAGATCGGTTCCGTCGCCGTGGATTCGGGCGCGACCGATCTCGACATGGTCGGTGGGCGAGCCGGAGGCCAGCCAGCCCTTGTCGCCGGGATGCAGATCCCGGGCGTGGTAGAGCGCGATCGGTTCGAGGAAGACGCACACCCGGCCGTCCACGCGCGCGGCCGAGACGCAGGTGCGCAACATGGCCGCGGCGTCGTCGGCCCGGGATGGCACAGCGACGACCAGTCCCGGTATATCACGCAGTGCCGCAACCGAATTGTCGTTGTGGAAGTGACCGCCGAAACCCTTCTGGTACGCCAGTCCGGCGATGCGGACCACCATGGGGTTGCGGTAGCGCCCGTCCGAGAAATACGACAGCGTCGCGGCTTCGCCGCGCAACTGGTCGAGGGCGTTGTGGACATAGGCCAGGTACTGGATTTCCGGAATCGGCACGAATCCGGCGAGCCCGGCGCCGAGGGCGGTGCCGAGCACACTCTGCTCGTCGAGCAGGGTGTCGAAAACCCGTCGCGCGCTGAACCGCTTCCGCAGACCCTTGGTGACCCCGTAGACGCCGCCCTTGCGGGCGACGTCCTCGCCGAAGACGAGAATGTCGCGGTCGCGGTCGAGTAGTTCGGCCAGGGTGTGATTGATCGCCTGCGCGAGCGTCATCGGGTCGGGTTCGGCGGCGGAACCGTTGGCCGACGAATCGGCGGGCGTGCTCGTCGCTGCCTTGGAGACCGCTGCCTTGGTTCCTACCGCCTCGGTGGCCGCTGCCTTGGAGGCCGCTGGCTTGGTCGCTACCGCTTCGGTGGCCGCTGCTTTGGAGGCCGCTGCTCTGGAGACCGCTGCCTTGGTTCCTACCGCCTCGGTCGCCACTGCCTTGGATGCCGCTGCCTCGGTCGTTACTGCCCCGGTCGCCACGGCCTTGGTCACCACTGCCTCGGCGTCGGCAGTGTCGGTGGCCACCGCTTCCGTGTCGGCGGCCTCGGTGGTTCTGAGCACATCGGCGCGCACGTCGTCCGGGTTCGCCGCCGCGATCGGAGCGGTCACGGCGGCGGCGGAGGCCAATTTCGGTTTGGTCCACACCGTTTGGGCCGTCACGGACACCAGGTGCGTGATGAGGTCGTAGCGGGCCAGGATCTCCTGCGGTGTCGCGGTTCCGGTGCCGACGAGTACCCGCGCGGTGGCCAGGACCGGATCTCGTTCGAGATCGGCGGCGATATCGCCCGGGCTGCGGTAGGCGGATTCGACATCGGATCCGGCATGACCGAGCAGTCGGACGGTGCGCATACGGAAGAAGGCCGGTTTGCGGTTCTTGCGGACCCATTCGACGGCCGCCGCGGCGGTCGTCATGGCGTCCACCGGATCGCAGCCGTCGGCGTCGAAGTAGCGCAGGCCGGGGCGGGACCCGTAGGCGGACTCGATCCAGTCCGAGGGTGTCGGCACGCTGAGTCCGATGCCGTTGTCCTCGCACAGGAACAGCACCGGCACCGCGACGCCCTGGTGCGCGGTGTGGACGGCGGCGTTGATCGCGCCGGTGGCGGTGGAGTGGTTGGCCGACGCGTCACCGAAACTGCACAGCACCACCGAATCCGCGGGCCATTCACTCGAAACACCCAGTCGCGCGGCACGTTCGAGGGAGAAGGCGAGTCCGACCGCGCGGGGCAGATGCGACGCCACCGTCGAGGTCTGCGGAATGATGTTGGCGGCCTTGCTGCCGTAGACCTTGTGCCTGCCACCGGAGATCGGGTCGGCGGCCGCCGCGACGACGCCGAGGAGCACGTCGAGAATCGGGTCGAGTTCGGGCACCCGACGCGCGCGATGGACGAAGAACGCGCCGGACCGGTAGTGCAACAGTGCCGGGTCGGTCGTGCGCAACGCCGCCGAGACCGCGGCATTGCCCTCGTGCCCGGACGAGCCGATGCTGTAGTAGCCGCGCCGCGCGCTGCTCAGCCGCCGGGCCGCCAGATCGAGTTGCCTGCTCGTGGCCTGCGCCTGGAACAGTTCGAGCATCGCCTCGCCCGAAATCCCCGGCGCGACCGCACGATCCGACGGCGGCGCCGACGGACCGACCAGCGCCGCGATGCCCTCGCGTAGTCGCTGGTCGAGTTCACTTTCGGAACGGCTCACCGGATGTCCCCTCGATGGATACCGTCGACGAAATTGCTGGTCGGCACCCCGACCCCTCCTATCAGAAAGTCGAGCTAGCGCAGCGCCGCTGCGGCCTCGTTGTCCAGCAACCATGTCGTCGACTCGGTGCCGATGGCGCCCGCCGAGGGGATGTCCACCGGAAACGCCCCGCCCATGGCGTCCGCGACGGCCTGCGCCTTGGCCGCGCCGCCGACGACGAGCACGACATGCCTCGTGCGACGCACGGCGGGCAGCGTGAGCGTCACCCGGACCGGCGGTGGCTTCGGTGAATTCGTCACCGCGACAACGAGTTCATGCTCCTCGCGGACCGCGTCGGTATGCGGGAACAGGGAGTTCACGTGTCCTTCGCCGCCCATGCCGAGCAGGTGCAGGTCGAAGGCGCCGTGTTCGGCCAGATGTGCGTGCACCGCCGTAGAGTACTCGGCCGCCGCCTCGATCGGGTCGGGGTATTCCCCGTCCGAGGTCGCGACCGGGTGCACGCGCGCCGGATCGACCGGGACATGATCCAGCAACGCCCGGCGCGCCTGTAGATCGTTGCGCTCCGGATCGTCGGCGGGCACGAAACGTTCGTCACCCCAGAAGACGTCGAGTGCCGACCAGTCGATCGAGCCCGGCTCCTTGCGTACCAGCTCCAGCAGGCCGATGCCGGTGCCGCCGCCGGTCAGCACCACCGACGCCGATCCGCGCGCGGCCTGCGCCGCCACGACGACCTCGACGAATCTGGCGGCCGCCGCGGCGACCAGCGCGTCGGTGTCGGGATGCACCTCGACGATATCGGAGGGGAATTCCCTGGTGACCCGCTTGCCCTGGTCGGCGTACTCCTGCCCCGGTGTCTCACTCATAGGTCACCTCATCGATTCCGGCGAGCGCCTCGGCGTAGATCTCGTCGGCATCGAGCCGACGCAGTTCCTCGGCGAGACAGTCGCGAGTCTCCCGGCGCGCCAGCGCGATTCGCTGGTCCGGATCTCCGGTGCGGGTCAGCGTGGCGGTGCGCCCGGTCTGGGGGCGTTCGATGGCGATGGACACCGAAGGACGGTGCAACCTGACCTCGAGCGCGCCCGAATGCCTGCGCACCGGGCAGCCGAGCCGGATCGCGAGCCAGCCCGCGAGTATGTCGAGCGCGGGCTCGTTGCGCAGGCCCGACACCGTCACCGATTCGATCGGCTCGAAGGGCGGTTCGTCCATGGCCGCGGCGAGCAGGGCCCGCCAGTAGGTGATCCGGCTCCAGGCCAGATCGGTATCGCCCGGCGCGTAGGAACCGCGCCGTTTCCTGATCGTCGCCTGTGGATCGGCGGCGAAGGTGGCGTCGGTGATCCGCCTGGTCGCCAGACGGCCGACCGAATCCTTGGACGGGAATTCCGGGGCGCCGCGCGGCCACCAGGCCACCACGGGGGTGTCGGGCAACAGGAACGGGATCACGACGCTGCTCTCGTGGGCGATCAGCTCGCCCTGAAGGCGCAGCACGATCACCTCCGCCGCGCCCGCGTCGCCGCCCACGCGGATCTGGGCATCGAGTTTGGTCTCGGCGTCACGGTCACCCCGCGCCAGCACCACGACGCGACAGGGATGTTCGCGACTGGCGTCGTTGGCGGCGTCGATCGCGTCCTCGGCCTCGGAACTGTCCAGGGTGCACACCACCAGGGTGAGCACCCGGCCCATGGTGATGACGCCGTTGTTCTCGCGCAACCGGATCAGGCGTTTGGTGACCGCGCCCGTCGTGGTGGCAGGCATGTCGACGATCATGGCCGCCGCCATTCCCGGCCGGTGCGCTCGAGCATCTCGTCCGCCGACGGCGGACCCCAGGTGCCAGCCTCGTACGGTTCGGGCCTGCCGTCGGCCGCCCAGTGATCGAGCACCGGATCCAGGATGCTCCAGGACAATTCGACCTCCGCGTTCACCGGGAACAGCGACGGTTCCCCGAGCAGTACGTCCAGGATCAGGCGTTCGTAGGCCTCGGGGGAGGATTCGGTGAACGCCTCGCCGTAGCTGAAGTCCATGTTGACGTCACGCACCTCCATGCTGGAGCCGGGTACCTTGGACCCGAAGCGCGTGGTGATGCCCTCATCCGGCTGTACTCGGATGACCAGGGCGTTCTGGCCGAGATCCTCGGTCATGGTCTGGTCGAACGGCAGATGCGGCGCGCGCTTGAAGACGACCGCGATCTCGGTCACCCTGCGGCCGAGCCGTTTTCCGGTGCGCAGATAGAACGGCACCCCGGCCCAGCGCCGCGTGTCGACCTCGAGGGTGATGGCGGCGTAGGTCTCGGTCTTGGACTGCGGGTCGAAACCCTCTTCCTCCAGCAGCCCGACCACGTGTTCGCCACCCTGCCAGCCTTCGGCGTACTGCCCGCGCGCGGTGGTCTCGTCCAGCGGCGCCACCAGTTTCGTCGCCGAGAGCACCTTGATCTTCTCGGTCTGCAACTGGCTGGGCTGGAAGCTGATCGGCTCCTCCATCGCGGTGAGCGCCAGCAGTTGGAGCAGATGGTTCTGGATCACGTCGCGGGCCGCGCCGATACCGTCGTAATAGCCCGCGCGCCCGCCCAGCCCGATGTCCTCGGCCATGGTGATCTGGACGTGGTCGACGTAATTGGCGTTCCAGATCGGGTCGTAGAGCTGATTGGCGAAACGCAGCGCCAGGATGTTCTGGACCGTCTCCTTACCCAGGTAGTGGTCGATCCGGAACACCGTCTCCTCCGGGAAGACCCGGTTGACCAGTGCGTTCAGTTCGACCGCGCTCTCCAGGTCGTGCCCGAAGGGTTTCTCGATGACCACCCGACGCCACGGTGTGCGGCCCTGCGCGTCGACGATGTCGGGCTGGGCCAGCTTGTGTTCGGAGAGCTGATCGAGCACCACCGGGAACATATTCGGCGGAATCGACAGGTAGAAGGCGTGATTGCCTCCGGTACCGCGTTCGGTGTCCAGATTCGCCAGCGTGGTGGCGAGACGGCCGAAGGCGGCGTCGTCGTCGAACGTGCCCTGTACGAATCGGATGCCCTCCGCCAGGTGGTCCCAGACCTCCTGGCGGAAAGGCGTGCGCGCGTGCGCGCGCACCGAATCGAGGACGACTTTCGCGAAATCCTCGTCCGCGTAGTCACGCCGGGCGAAGCCGACCAGGGCGAAACCGGGGGGGAGCAGCCCCCGGTTCGCCAGGTCGTAGATGGCCGGCATCAGTTTCTTCCGGGACAGATCCCCGGTGACACCGAAGATCACCATGCTGCACGGTCCCGCGATGCGTGGGACGCGCTTGTCCCGCTCGTCGCGCAGCGGGTTCTTCCAGATCTCTGCTGTGCCGGCCATGGATCAGGCGCTTTCGCCCGAAGCGGCGCCCAACTCCTCTGTCGTCGCGGAAAGTAGTTCCTCCCACGACTTCTCGAACTTGTCGACGCCCTCGGTCTCGAGCACGGTGAAGACGTCGTCCAGGTCGATTCCGACGGCGGACAGCGCGTCGAAGACCGCCTGTGATTCGGTAGCCGTCCCGCTGAGGGTGTCACCGCGGACATCGCCGTGGTCGGCGACGGCCTCGAGGGTCTTCTCCGGCAGGGTGTTCACCGTGTTCTTCGCCACCAGTTCGGTGACGTAGAGGGTGTCGGAGTAGTCCGGGTTCTTGACACCGGTCGACGCCCACAACGGCCGCTGCCGGTTCGCGCCCGACGCCGCGAGATGGGCGTAGGTCGAGGTGTGCGCGCCGCCGTCGAAGACGTCCTGGTACTCGGCGTAGGCCAGTCGGGCGTTGGCGACGCCCGCCTTACCGCGCAGCGCGAGGGCCTCGGGGGTGCCGATGGCCTCGAGGCGCTTGTCGATCTCGGTGTCCACGCGGGAGACGAAGAACGAAGCGACCGAGTGGATCCGGGCCGGATCGTGACCGGCGACCTTGGCCTTGGCGATACCGTCGAGGTAGGAGCCCATGACCAGGCGGTAGCGCGCGACCGAGAAGATCAGCGTCACGTTCACGCTGATGCCCTCGGCGAGCACCGCGCTGATGGCGGGCAGGCCCGCCTCGGTCGCGGGGATCTTGATGAAAAGATTCGGCCGGTCGACGATCTTCCACAGCTCGACCGCCTGCGCGGTGGTCTTCTCCGCGTCGAAGGCCAGGCGCGGATCGACCTCGATGGAGACGCGCCCGTCCACCCCGTTGGTCGATTCGAACACCGGGAGGAAGACGTCGCACGCGGCGCGCACGTCGTCGGTGGTGATCGTGCGGATCGCGGCGTCGGCGTCGGCGCCGAGGGCGGCGAGATCCTTGATCTGCGCGTCGTAGGCATGACCCTGGCTCAGGGCGCCCTGGAAGATCGTCGGGTTGGTGGTGACTCCGACGACACCGCGGGTGGCGATGAGTTCGGCGAGGTTGCCGGACTGGATCCGGTCCCTCGACAGGTCGTCGAGCCATACCGAGACGCCTGCGGCCGAGAGAGCGGCGACGTTTTCGTTCTGTGTCATGGGGGTTATCCCTTCACGTTTTCGAGCGTGCGCTGCGCGGCGGCGACAACGGCTTCCGCGGTGATCCCGAACTCGCGGAACAGGGTCTTGAAATCGGCGGAGGCGCCGAAATGCTCGATCGACACGATCTCGCCCGCGTCACCGGCGAACCGGTGCCACGGCATGGCGATTCCGGCCTCGACGGTGACTCGCGCGCGCACCGTCGGGGGCAGCACCTCGTCCCGGTAAGCCTTGTCCTGCGCGTCGAACCACTCGACACACGGCATCGAGACCACGCGGGTTCCGATGCCCTGTCCCTCCAGCGTAGTGCGGGCGGCCATGGCGAGCTGGAGCTCGGAGCCGGTAGCGATCAGGATCACCTGCGGCGTGCCGGTGGACGCCTCGGCGAGGACGTAACCGCCGCGTTTGACGCCTTCGTAGCTGGTGCCCTCGAAGATCGGCAGATCCTGACGGGTCAGCGCCAGCGCCGACGGTCCGTCCTGGTGCGGGGCGTCCGACGGCACGAAATGCGAGGTGCGCTCGCTGGAGTCGCGCTCGAGGATGGTGCGCCAGGCGTAGCTGGTCTCGTTCGCGTCACCCGGGCGGACCACGTTCAGCCCGGGAATGGCGCGCAGCGCGGCCAGATGTTCGATCGGCTGGTGGGTCGGGCCGTCCTCGCCGAGACCGATCGAGTCGTGGGTCCACACGTAGATCGCGGGTACCCGCATCAGCGCCGCGAGGCGGACCGCGGGACGCATGTAATCGGAGAAGACCAGGAAGGTGCCGCCGTAGGGGCGGGTCGGCCCGTGCAGCGCGATGCCGTTGAGGATCGAGCCCATCGCGTGCTCGCGCACACCGAAGTGCAGGGTGCGGCCGTACGGGTTGGCCTTCCACATGCCGGTAGAGATGGATTCCGGCCCGAAGCTCGGCGTGTCCGGCATGGTGGTGTTGTTGGATTCGGCGAGGTCGGCCGAACCGCCCCACAGTTCCGGCAGCACCGGGGCCAGCGCGGCGAGCACCTTGCCGGACGCCTTGCGGGTCGCCACGCCCTTGGGATCGGCCTCGTAGGTGGGCAGGTTCGCGGCCCAGCCCTCGGGCAGATCACGCTTGGCGAGCCGGTCGAACAGCGCCTTGTTGGCCGGGTTGGCCTGCGCCCACGCGTCGAAACCCCGCTGCCAGTCGCGATGGGCCTGCTGTCCGCGCTCGATGACCTCGCGGGTGTGTGCGATGACGTCGGGATCGACGTCGAAATTCTTCTCGGGATCGAATCCGAGCACCTTCTTGGTGGCGGCCACCTCGTCGACGCCCAGCGCCGCGCCGTGGGCGCCACCGGTGTTCATCTTGGTGGGGGCCGGGTAGCCGATGATGGTGCGCAGCACGATGATCGAGGGCTTGGAGGTCTCCGCCTTCGCGGCCGCGAGCGCGTTCTCGATGGCGACGACGTCCTCACCGCCCTGCACGACCTCGACGTGCCAGCCGTAGGCGGCGTAGCGCTCGGCGACGTCCTCGGTGAAGGCGATGGTGGTGTCGTCCTCGATGGAGATCTTGTTGTCGTCGTAGATCAGCACGAGGTTGCCGAGCTGCTGGGTGCCCGCCAGCGACGACGCCTCGGAGGTGACGCCCTCTTCCATATCGCCGTCGGAGGCGATCACGTAGACGAAGTGGTCGAACGGGCTGGTCCCCGGCGCGGCCTCGGGATCGAACAGGCCGCGTTCACGCCGGGCCGCCATCGCCATGCCCACCGCCGAGGCCAGGCCCTGACCGAGCGGGCCGGTGGTGATCTCGACGCCGTCGGTGTGCCGGTACTCGGGGTGGCCGGGGGTGAGCGAACCCCATTTGCGCAGGTTCTTCAGATCGTCGAGTTCGAGACCGAAGCCGGCCAGGTACAGCTGGATGTACTGGGTCACGCTGGAATGGCCGCAGGACAGCACGAAACGGTCCCGGCCGACCCAGTGCGGGTCGCTCGGATCGTGACGCATCGTGCGCTGGTAGAGCGTGTAGGCCAAGGGCGCGAGGCTCATCGCGGTACCGGGGTGACCGTTTCCGGCGTTCTGCACCGCGTCGGCGGCGAGGACGCGGACGGTGTCGACGGCCTTGGTGTCCAGATCCGTCCAGTCGTCCGGGTGGTTCGTCTGAGTGAGGGCGCGGATGTCATCTGTCACTGGCACGACCGAGGTTCTCCTGACATTGGTTTCGTCGACGGCGGTGTTGTTGGCGGCCCGATTTCTGCCGCGAGACGCACGGCGGCTGCGCGATGCGTGTCCGAGTGTCGACACCAGCCTAGATGTGCCCTCTGACCGGCATTGCGGGAACCCGGCTCTACCGGGGCCCGTGTCGCTGATTCACCGCGTGGCGTGGCGCGCCGGTGTCCGTTTTGCCCGTGTATGCGGGGCCGGTGCGCTACACGGCCGTCGGAGGCTGCCAGGGGCGAGGAGAGGAGTGCGGTCGGCGAGGGTCTACCATCCTCTGTAGTAGTAGCCGCGCCGCACTGTGCTGTGCATCGGAACATCAGGACCGAGCGCGCTGCTCGTTCCATTGCCGGATGTGATGCACAGCGTGCGAGGAGAGATAGTGCGGATTGGGCAACAGCCGGGTGGCAGCGGTGCGCACGGCTCCTCCGCGACGGCGCACGATACCTCCGCCTCCGCTTCCGAGCAGGTCGAGAAATCGCGGGGCGACGGCGTGGTCTCCCGGGTGCTGCGTCGCCCGCTGGCCTACATCGCGCTGACCAAACCACGCGTCATCGAACTGCTGCTGGTCGCGACCATCCCGACCATGCTGCTCGCCGACCGCGGCACCGTCGATATCCGGCTCATCCTGGTCACCCTGTTCGGCGGCTGGATGGGCGCGGCGAGCGCGAACACGCTCAACTGCGTCGCCGACGCCGATATCGACAAGGTGATGAAGCGGACCGCCAAGCGTCCGCTGGCCAGGGAAGCGGTTCCCACCTCGCACGCCGCGATCTTCGGCGTGACGCTCGGAATCGCCTCGTTCGCCTGGCTGTGGTGGCAGGCCAACCTGCTGAGCGGCGTGCTCGTGGTCGCCACGATCCTGTTCTACGTCTTCGTCTACACCCTCGGGCTCAAACGGCGTACCTCCCAGAACGTGGTGTGGGGCGGCGCGGCCGGATGCATGCCCGCGCTCGTCGGCTGGTCCGCCGTCACCGGCGGTATCGGCTGGCCCGCGATCGCGCTGTTCGGCGTCATCTTCTTCTGGACGCCGCCGCACACCTGGGCGCTCGCCATGCGCTACAAGGAGGACTACCGCGCGGCGGGCGTGCCGATGTTGCCGGTGGTCGCCACCGAGCAGACCGTCACCAAGCAGATCGTCATCTACACCTGGCTCACCGTGCTCACCACCCTCGCGCTGGTCCCGGCGACCGGGGTCGTCTACGCCGCCGTGGCGCTGGTGGCCGGAGCGTGGTTCCTGCTCATGGCCCACCAGCTGTACTCCGGCGTGCGACGTGGCGAGTCGGTGAAACCGCTGCGCCTGTTCCTCCAGTCGAACAATTACCTGGCGGTCGTGTTCTGCGGCCTCGCGGTGGATTCGGTGCTCGGCTGGGACACGGTCGGCAGCTTCTTCGGCTGATCCGCCGTCAGTCGCGGCGGGCGAGGTACCCGTCGGGACGGATCTCGACGATATCGCCGTCGGTCGCCGCGTAGGCGTCGAAGGCGTGCCCGTCGACGTCGACCACGTACCGCCCGCTCGCCGTCGTCCCCGGCCGGATCACCCGATACACCTTGGCGTCGGTCGCCCTGGGCAGTTCGCCCCTGTCGCCGAACACCAGCACCGTGGCGTGCGGCCCGCGGAACAGGTCGAACAGCCGGACGGGCTGCCCGTCGACATCCTTCAGCGGCGCGTCCGGGGCCCGATCGCCCGCGACGAGTCGGCCGGTCGCGCCGGGTTCGCGATAACTCACGCTCAACTGGCGGGCCTCCTCGCCGCGTTCCATGGCGTCGGCCTTGCCTTCCACCAGTTTGTCCAGCAATTCGGTGCTCAGGCCGAGGACCCGCGCGGCGACCGTGCGGCGTTCGGGTTCGTAGGTCCGCAGCGGCACGAGATCTCCCAGCAGCGCCGCGGCCAGCTTCCAGCCGAGGTTGTACGCGTCCTGGATGCCGGTGTTCATGCCCTGACCGCCGGTCGGCGGATGGACGTGGGCCGCGTCGCCCGCGAGGAAGACCCGGCCGTCGCCGAACCTGGCGGCGAGCCGGATATTCGGCCGCCACACGGTCACCCAGGTCAGGTCGGTGAATTCGAGATCCATCGTTCCCGTGTAGCGGTCGGCCATGACCTGGAGCACCGCGAGCGTGGGTTCGGCGTCGGCGTCGAGCGGCGCGCCGAATTGGAAATGACGCCCGCCGGGCAGGGGCGAGAGCGCGAAACCCTCCATCGGGCGTTCGGCCGAAGCGGCGAACCAGTGGCCGTAGTCGTGGTCGAGCACATCCGCCCGCACATCGCCGAGCAGCATCCGTATCGAATCGTCGGTGGAACCCTCGAACGGGATGCCGAGGGTTTTGCGCACGGTGCTGCGTCCGCCGTCCGCGCCGACCAGATAGGCCGCGCGCACCGTCTCGACGCCGTCGGCGGTGGTCAGCGTCGCGGTGACGCCGTCGTCGTCCTGCGTGAGGTCCGTCAGCGCGGTGCCGAGTTCGACGCGCACGCCGAATTCGGCCAGTCGCGCGCGCAGGATCGCCTCGGTGCGTGACTGCCCGAGGAACCACGGGTTGGGATAGGGGATCGCGGGGGTGGGTTCGGCGGGCTCGAACATCCGCCGTTCGCCGACGAACTCGCCGCCGAAGTAGGCCCGCATGACGGGGGCGGGAATGCCCGCGTTCGTCACCGCTTCCAGGACGCCGAGATCGTCGAATACCTCGAGGGTGCGGGGCAGGATGCCGTCGCCCCTGGAACCCGCGAAGAACTCGTCCGCCTTGTCGACCACGCGGACCGGGATGCCGCGGCGGGCGAGATCGATGGCGAGGGTCAGGCCGGTCGGCCCCGCACCCGCGATGAGTACCTGGTTCGTCACGATTCCTCCAAGAGTGAATTTAATTTCAGTGAATCTGAATTCAGTATTGGACTTGGTAGGTTCTGCTGTCAAGAGGAGGTGGGTGCCGGTGGCGACGAGTAGGCAGGAACGGTCGGCCGAAACGGAGCGTGCGCTCAAGGACGCCGCGCAACGGCTGTTCGCCGAACGCGGCTACCTCAACACGAAGATCACCGACATCACCGCCGCCGCCGGACGTGCGGCGGGCTCGTTCTACAACCATTTCGCGAGTAAGGAAGAACTGCTCCAGGCCTTGCTGCGGGATCTGGCCGACGCGGGGGACGTGCGCGCCGAACATCCGGACCACAATCCGGATTTCAGCGATCCGGACGCCGTGCGCTACCACATCGCCGGTTACTGGCATTTCGCCCGCGAGCACGCCTCGGTACTGCGCGCCGTCGGTCAGGCCGCGGCCGTGAACGAGGATTTCGCGCGTCTGCTCCAGCAGTTCGGCGTCGAACAGCGGGCCGATATCGCCGACCACCTGAAAGGTCTGGTCGACAACGGATTCCGGTTACCGAGCACCCCCGACGCCAGCCTGGCGGTCATGTTCATCGCGACACAGGGACTGCTCGCGGCGGTGGAGGACGGCGCGGTCGAACTCAGCGACGAACAGGCGATCGACGGGCTGACCCGATTCGTCTACCGGGGACTGACCGGACGCGATTACTGACACACGGCGGATCGGATCTTCGCGGATTCCGTCACCGACGCGATCACCGCGGGCGCGTCGCCGATCGAGGACGCGCCCGGGTCAGGGCAGCAACACGATGGATCCGGTGGTCCGGCGACCTTCCAGATCCCGGTGCGCCCGCTGCGCCTCGGCCAGCGGATACGTCGCGCCGATCCGGACGTGCAGTGAACCGTCGGCGACGGCGGCGAGCACATCGCCCGCGCGCCAGAGCAATTCGGCCCGGTCACGGGTGTAGTGGACCAGCGTCGGCCTGGTGACGAACAGTGAACCCGCCGGATTGAGTCGTTGCAGGTCGAACGGCGGGACCGGTCCACTGGCCGCGCCGAACAGCGCCAGCGTGCCCCGGACGCGCAGCGAGGCCAGACTCGTCTCGAAGGTCGACCGGCCCACCCCGTCGTAGGCCGCGGCCACGCCGATTCCGTCGGTGAGCGCACGCACGCGCTCGGCGAGATCGTCGGTGTAGCGCAGCACTTCCGCGGCTCCGGCGGCGCGCGAGAGCGTCTCCTTCTCGTCGGAGGACACCGTCGTGATGACCCGGACCCCGCGCGCGACCGCCATCTGGGTCAGGATCAGACCGACCCCGCCCGCTCCCGCGTGCACCAGGATCGACTCACCGGATTCCGGTTTGTAGACCGATTCGATCAGATAGTGCGCGGTCATGCCCTGGAGCAACACGGACGCGGCGACCGAGGCGGGCACGCCGTCGGGAACCGCGATCGCCACCGCCGCGTCCACCACGACCCGCTCGGCGTAACTACCGGGCGCGGCGGCCCAGGCGACCCGGTCGCCCACCGAGAATTCGGACACCTCCGCACCGACCTCGGCGATCACGCCCGTCCCCTCCGCGCCGGGGATGTACGGCACGGACTGGGGATAGACGCCGGTGCGGATATAGGTATCGATGAAATTGATACCTATGGCCTCGGTCTCGACGAGCAGCTGACCGGGTCCGATCGAAGGCCGCGGCACCTCCGTGTAGGTCAGGACCTCGGGACCACCGTGTTCGGAAACCTGGATGGCACGCATGGACTCCGTTCTACACCCGTGGTCGATGAGCCGGCCTACCGGTCGGTAAACTCGGCGGAATGAGCGTTGAAACTGCCCCGGTCGAAGCCAAGTTGTCGGGTGCCCTGGTGGATTCCGTCAAGGGTTTCCTCGCCGAGCACGGCGGTTCGGCCACGGCCGTTCTGCAACCCATCGGGCGCCTCGGCGTGCGTGTCACGCTGGTCGGCGAGGACGGCGTCATGGGTGATCGCGTCGTCGCCGATCTCGCCACCGCCAAAGCGCTCGTCGAGGCCGTCGACGGGCTCACCGAGGCCGACGAGTGGGATCGTGCGCTGACCTCGATCGTCACCCCGCGCAAAGGCCACTGGGCGCAGATGGCGGGCTGGGTCGCCCGTCAGACCCGCTTTCCCAAGGCGCGCAACGAGAGCTGAGCTCTACATCCGGTCGTCGGCGGGATCGAGCAACTCGCCGACGCCCCAGTGCAATATGCGCCCGGCCACCGCGAGATAGGCGACGACCGCCATCGCGATCAGCACCGTGCCGTAATCGGCGGCCCAGCCGGGAATCCGATCCGATCCGGCCACCGCGACCAGCACCATGATCACGCCGAGCATGACCGCGAGCGACGCCAACGGTGCGGTATCGGGCCTGCCCGGACAGCGGGTGGGGCGATTCGTCATCGGACGGGCCTCTCTTCTCACGCAACACCGCGCTCCGTCCCTCGCGGTGTGGTCTGTTCATCGCCGAACGTCACCGATTCGTTATCACCACGCCTCATATTCGTGATCAGAACTTCCGCCCGATTACCGTGACTTCGATGCAGAGGGTGCGGATCGCCCCCGCCGACCCCGAAGATCGCGGCGTGGCCGAACTGCTCTTCGCCGCGATCGGCGGTGATCGCGCCCGTCTCGCGGCGGCCACTCGGCGCTACCTGATCGACGGACCGACCGAACTCGTCGCGGCGACCATCGGCGACGAACTCGCCGGTGTCGCCGGGTACGAAATCCGCCGCGACCGCCTCGTGCTCCTCCATATCGCGACCGCCGACACCCGCCGTCGATCCGGCATCGGTCGCCTGCTCGTCGCGGAGATCGGCTCGCGCCACCCCGATCTGCCGGTGGTCGCCGAAACCGACGGCACATCCGTGGACTTCTATGCCGCCATCGGATTCACGACCGTGCCTCTCGGCGAGAAATACCCCGGTGTCCGACGGTTCCGGATGACGCTGGCCTCCGATTCGGCCCGCGCTAGGGCTGGGCCCGCCGCAGACGATGCGGGAACATCGAGCGTGTGATCGGTGGGTGGCCGGTGCTGGAGGCATTCAGGTGAGGCGTCGCGATCCACCCGCGCTCGGCTCGGCGCAGGTCCGCGAGGTCCTCGACACCGGAATGGTCGGCCTCGACCAGGGTGTGGTGTCGAATCCGGCCGCGCCAATCGGTACGAGCGCGTCGTCGATCTGGAGTATCCGCAAAACAGCGGGCAAGCCGGTCCGGTCGATGATCAAAGGCGGGAGACGGTTTCGATGATCGGCAACCACGGCACCGCGTTGTCCTTGAAGGACTGGTGTACCGGTGTCAGCGCGGTGTGATCGTCGAGCGACATCATCGTGACGCCGATATCGTCGCTGCCGTCATCGATGGCGGCCACCGTGGATCCGCAGTCGGGGCAGAAACCGCGTCGGGTGGACTCGAAGGTGTTGTACCAGCGGGGTTCACCGGCCTCGCCGGTCCAGGTGAAGCTGTCGGCGGGGAAGCCGACCCAGGCCATCACCGGTCCGCCGCTCAGACGCTGACAGTGCGGACACGAGCACAGGTGCGGCCAGTCGGCCTCCGCGTCGGCACGGAATCGGATCCGTCCACACAGGCAGCCACCTTCGTACATCGGTCACACTCCTCGGCTCGAATCGGGTTGGCGCAATGGAGAATCGACGTCCGCCGCGGCGGCACCGGCCAGAGTAGAGCAGGGGACCGACACGGGAGGGAAGTTCCCGCGTGACCCTTCCGTGTGGAGTGCCCGACCCGCTGTTCGGGGCCGAGCACGATGAAGTTCGGAGCGACCGTCTTGCCGATGTCGGAGTTACGGCGGTGGGAGGCCGCGGATCAGCGGTGAGACGGCTACCGAGAGACCTCGGCCGGTCGCGTCGCGAATCGGAGCACGGTGGTGATGTCCGGCCGGTAACCCTCGGTGGTGTCAATGATCAGTGTCGGTACGTCCATCGCGATCGGGACGAAGGTATCGGCTCCCGCGTCGATGCTCGCGATACGGTCGGCGTCGTTGTGCGCGTGTCGGTGCGGGTCTGCGCCCATCCGACGGGTCATACGCGCGCGGGTGACGAGTGTCGGTGCGGTGCAGTGGACGACACGAATATCGGCGATCTCGGCGAGTGGCTGTAGGTTCGGGCGCCAGAGGCGGTCCTGGAACGCGGCCTCGGCGACGACCCCGATGCGCGCTTCGGCCAGGACGGTGAGGGTGGCGAAGAACGCGGTCAGCACCGGGATATCGAGGTGGGAGTATCCGGAGTTCTCCGACGAGCGGGCGGTGGCGACCATGCCTTGTTTCAACTCGTCGCGGATGATCGCGGGGCAGCCGATCCCGAGGGCCAGGGCGTGCGCGAGAGTGGTCTTGCCGGTGCCGGGAGGTCCGCTGACGACGGTCAGGATCGGTGCGGCCATAGGCGCATTGTGGCAGTTCGGCCGTGACCGCAGGCGGGCGGCACTGGATCCCGGCATCGAATTTTCATCCTTCCCGGGTGACGTTCGATGTTCGTGGCCCCGCGCATACTCGGCCGGGCCGTCGCTCGTTTCCGGCGAGGGCTCGGAGCGCTCGAACGTGTCGATCGATCGAGAAGGAGCGGCCGTGCAGGTGCTGCTACCGCCGAGTCAACGGCGGACATCGGAAGAACTGGTCGAGCGGCTCGATCTGGACGTCGGGGACACGAAAGCCAAACGCTCCGCGTTCTGGATCATGCTGACCCTGTCCAGCGTCATCGCGGTCTCCGGTGTCATCGGCGATTCGACGGCGACGGTGATCGGCGCGATGATCGTCGCGCCGCTGTCGCTGCCGATCCTCGGTGTGGCGCTCGGCATCGCGATGGGCCGGGTGGCGTTGATCGCACGGAGCCTGCTGTTGGTCGCGGCGGGGGTCGTGCTGGTCATCGTGATCGGGTACCTGTTCGCGCAATTGCTACCGAATCCGACGAATGTGCTGGCCAATTCGCAAGTGACCGGGCGTACTTCACCGAAGTTGATGGATCTCACGGCGGCTCTGGCGACGGGGTCGGTCGGTGTGATCGCGCTGATCCGGCGCGATGTCGGCGATGTGCTGCCCGGTGTCGCCATCGCCATCTCCTTGGTCCCGCCGCTGGGTGTGGTCGGGGTCTGTCTGGGCTCGCACGCGCCGGGTATGGCGTTGGGCGCGTTCGTGTTGTTCGCGTCCAATATGGTCGCCATGATCGTCACCGCGACCGTGGTGCTCGTCGTGACCGGGTACGCGCGTGAAGCCGGGGTGGGCGAGGCCCGTCGCGGTCGCGCCTACGCGGTACTCGCGGCGGCACTGGTGCTCGTCGCGGTGCCGATGGTGGCGAACTCGCTGTCGTCGCTGTGGGCCGATCGGATCGCGACCGCGACCAGGAGCTGGCTCGACGCGGTGCCCGGCGCCGAGGTCAGGCAGGTGACGGTGCACAGCGACACGGCGACCGTCGAAGTGCTCGCCCCCACCGACCTCCCGCCGATCAGCGAACTACAGGACCGGGTGAACCGGGTCGTGCCGTGGAACCCCCGGGTCGTTCTCGTGCACACGGTCGGCAGTCGGGTGGACGACTGACTCGCGGCGCGTTCATCTGCTCGGCCATTTCCCGCCGATATTGTGGCCCTGCTCGTGCGGTTCGTCGTCACCGGCGAGATGTTGGATTCCCAGTTTCTCGGCGAACAGATGGCGCTGGGTGATCCAGCCCGCCGCCGACAGCGCGATCCATGCGGCAGTGAAGGTGACCTGCTGCCAGCCCGGATCGGGGTCGTGCAGGAAGGCCATGGAATCATCGATTCGGGCGAGGCCGCTGAGCATCATGCTCGCGCCGCCGATGGAGGTCAGCCACAGCAGGGCGCGGGCGCGGAACTTCTCGGCGAGGAACGCACCGGTCACGCCGACCGCGAGTATCACGATCATGCTCAGCGCCCAGTTCTTGTCGCCGGGTTGCAGGACCGTGGCCAGCTTCGCCCCGACCATCGCGCCGGTGAGCCCGCCGATCAGATACGACGCGAATCCGAAGACAAGTGCCGTGATCACCCACGCGGCGACTGCCCCGATCAGCCCGAACAGCAACAGGACAGTGAACGAGGGTTCGAACAGGTCGGCGATCAACCAGCCGAGCCCGAATCCGATCGCCAGCAGTCCCAGATGCACGGATCGGACCCCGTAGAAGCACAACAGCGCACCGACCAACGTCAAAACAATGCCCGACATCCGTCATCCCTTCGGCCCGCGTCCTCGTCCCGAATGAAATCCCGCACATTCACAGTAAACCTATTTCCCTCGCCGCGACCGGCCGCGACCGCCTTTCACCCGTCACGGATGACGTCGCGGGTACGCGCCGAGATTTGACTGTGGTCGACCCGCCGTGTCACGTGGGCAGGCGGCAGCGACGAGAGGTGTGTCATGGCCGATTCGACGAAGCCGGCGACCGAATTCACGGCCGATGTGAACGCGGCCGCGGTGGCGAAATACGCGATGGACGACCGCGCCGATTTCTACGACGTCGATCGCGGATTCATCGCGGAGTTCCCGCCCCAGCTGTACTCCGACGACGGTCTGCTGATTCGCGACACGTCCCTGCTGGATTACATCAGCGACGACACACCCGCTCCGGCATCGGTGAACCCGAGCCTGTGGCGACAGTCCCAACTGATCAAACGCGGCGGTCTGTTCGAAGTCGTCGAAGGTCTCTACCAGGTCCGATTGGGGGCACACCTGACGATCGTCGACGCTCCCGACGGCTTGGTCATCATCGACACCACACCCAGCCGGGATATCGCGCAGGCGGGGCTGGCACTGTTCCGTCGCGAACTGGACAACGACAAACCGGTGGTCGCGGTGATCTACACCCACACCCATTTCGACCATTACGGCGGGGTCAAAGGCGTTGTCGACGAGGCGGATGTGGTGGCGGGGAAGGTGCCGATCATCGCGCCGGGCACGATCGCCTCGTTCAACAAACACGCGATCGGTGAGAACGTGATCACCGGCAACGCCATGTCCAGGCGGATGGGTTACACCTTCGGTCTGCTGTTGCCGCACTGCGACTGCGGGCTGGTCACCCTGGGACTGACCAGCAGCAACGAACCCAGCGAGAACCTCCGCCTTTCCTATATCGCGCCGACCGACCCGATCACGAAAACGGGGGAGACCCGCGACCTGGGCGGGTGGACCTTCGAATTCCTCTACGCCCCCGATACCGAGGCGCCCGAGGAAATGCATATCTGGATTCCGGAGATCAATGCGTTGACCTGCGCGGAGAACGCGAATCACTCCATGCACAACATCCAGACCATTCGCGGCGCGCGTACCCGCGACGCCCGCAATTTCGCCCGCTATCTCGACGAGACGCTGGTTCGGTGGGGCGCGCGAGCGCAGGTGCACTACGGCCCGCACACCTGGCCGGTCTGGGGCAACGACAATGTCGTTTCGTTCCTGGAGAACCAGCGCGACATGTACAAATACATCCACGATCAGTCACTGCGATTGGCCAATCAAGGGTTGACCCCGCTGGAGGCGGCCGAGATCGTCGAGCTGCCCGACGCCCTCGGCAAGAAGTGGTACAACCGCTACTACCACGGCGGACTGCACCACAATGTGCGCGCGGTCTTCCACAAGGAACTGGGCTTCTGGGACGGCGATCCGGCCACCATCCTCCCGCTGCTTCCCGACGACAACGCCAAACGCCATGTCGAATTGATGGGCCGCGACACCATTCTCACCGAGGGACGTCACGCGATCGACACCGGCGACTACCGATGGGCCGTGCAGATCCTGCACCACCTGGTCTTCGCCGACCCCGACGACACCGAGGCCGAGCAGTTGCAGGCCGACGCCTACGAACAACTCGGCTACCAACAGGAAGTACCGCAGTATCGGGCGATCTTCCTCACCGCGGCCAAGGAATTGCGCGAAGGCGTGGCCAGCGAGGGCCAGATCAACACCGACAATCTCGACACGATCCTGGCCATGCCGATCGATCTGCTCTTCGACTACCTCGGGGTGCACATCATCGGGGACCGCGCCGCCGACGTCGACATTCGGATCAATGTCACCTTCGCCGACGGCGGCGGCGACTGGACGATGTGGGTGCGCAACGGCGTCCTCAACGCCCGGGCCGGACACGCCGCCGACGCCGGATTCGCCGTCAGCGGTCCGAAAGCGGCCCTCGCGGCACTGTTGTTGCAGCCGAAACAGGCCGTCGCCGTCATCGGCAAGTACGACCTCGCCACCGAGGGCGACATCGCCGTGCTCGATGAACTCGCGGGCGTCGTCGACGAATTCGACGCGCATTTCGATATCTCCACTCCCTGAGGAGGGCCCGCGGTCTGCTTCGGTTGCCCGCCGAGGTCTGCCCGACGCCGCTGACGTGGACGGCGTCGGGTGATCGTCGACACTCGACCCCCGAAAAGTAGTTGATTAGCGAAAGCAATGATAATATAGTTGTGTTCCGCAAGTAAGTATTCTCGTGCTGGGAGTGGCCATGGCTGTGTCATCGGATACGGCGCAAAGCCTGATCAAGGAGCTCTACCTGATGGGCCGGGCGATGCGTGTCGTCCTGTTGCATCCGGAGGAGGGGCAGCTGCTTCCCGGCGGGGTCGGGGTGCTCGGCTCGCTCGAAGCCAGGGGCGAATGCCGCCAGGTCGATCTGGCGACGGATCTGTGTATCAGTCCGTCGGCGTTGAGCAGGCATGTCGCCGAATTGGTCGGGGCGGGCTACATCAGCCGTCACGCCGACCCGGGCGACGGCCGCGCCACGCTCATCCGGATCACCCCGGAAGGGCGCGAACTGCTGTGCCGCGTCCGGGTCTCCCGCGCGAGGGGATTGCAGACCGCGCTCGCCGACTGGAGCGAGGGTGACGCCGAACAGGCGTACCTGGCCGTCGCGCAGCTGAGAAACGCACTCATCGCACATCACACCGCACCGGGACAGCGTCGCCCCGGTCCGAAACAGAATCAGGAAGCAGATGTCTAGTTCAGTCGAGGCGGTGACACCGCGTGATCCCTTCGCGATGACGCACCGCGAAATCCTCGAGGCGATGACCGGACTGCTCGCGGCGCTTTTCACGGCGCTGCTGAGCACCACGATCGTCGCGACCGCCCTGCCCACCATCATCGGTGACCTGAAAGGCTCGCAGACCGCCTACGCCTGGGTCATCACCACGGCGCTGCTCGCCAACGCGGCCTCCACGCCGATCTGGGGCAAGTTCGCCGATCTGTTCAACAAGAAGGTGCTGGTTCAGACGGCCATCGTCATCTTCGTGCTCGGCTCGATCGTCGCCGGTTTCGCGCACAGTGTGCCGCTGCTGCTCGTGGCGCGCGTCGTGCAGGGTGTCGGCATGGGCGGTCTGACCGCGCTCGTCGTCGCCATCATCGGTTCGATCGTCGCGCCCCGTGAGCGCGGCAGGTATTCCGGTTACATGGGCGCGGTCATGGCCGTCGCCATGTCGGGCGGACCCATTCTGGGCGGCGTCATCGTCGACAGCCCCCTCGGGTGGCGCTGGTGCTTCTTCGTCTGCGTGCCGCTGGCCGTCATCGCGCTGGTGCTGTTGCAGCGGACCCTGCGTCTGCCGACCGAACGCAAGACCGGTGTCTCCATCGACTGGCTCGGCGCCGCGCTGCTGACCGGTGGCGTGTCGGTACTGCTCATCTGGGTGTCCTTCGCGGGCAAGGCGGGCTACTACGACTGGATCTCAACTGAGTCCGCGCTCTACGTCGGCGGCGGTCTGCTGCTGTTGCTGGCGATGGTGTGGGTGGAATCGCGGGCCGAGTCGCCCATCATTCCGCTGCCGATCGTCACCGAGCGCACCACCGGCCTGGCGATCATCGCCTCGATCGCCGTCGGTATGGGTATGTTCGGCGCGACCACATTCCTCGGCCAGTACTTCCAGACCGCGCGCGGATTCTCGCCGACGATCGCCGGTGTTCTCACGATCCCGATGGTCGCGGGCATGCTCGCCGGTTCGGTGGGCTCGGGACAGCTGATCACTCGCTTCGGCAAGTGGAAGGGTTTCGTCGTCGCAGGCGCCACCTCGCTGGTGATCGGCCTCGGACTGCTCTCGACGATCGACCACGCCACGAGCCTGTGGCAGGTCGGTATCTACATCGCCCTCGTCGGACTCGGCGTCGGCATGATGATGCAGAACCTGGTGCTCGCGGTGCAGAACACGGTGAGCGTGCACAATATCGGCGCCGCCTCCAGCAGTGTCGCGTTCTTCCGCACCTTCGGCGGCGCGATCGGAGTCTCGGTGCTCGGTTCGGTACTGGCCACCCGGGTGGGCGAACTGTCCGCACAGGGCTTCGACCGGATCGGCGTCCAGGCGGGCTCCTCCGGCGGCAATCTCGACATCGGCGCACTGCCCGCGCCCATCGCCGCGATCGTGCGCGCCGCCTACGGTGACGCCACCGGACGGATCTTCCTGATCGCGGCAGGCGCGGCGATCGTCGCACTGCTCGCCGCGATGCTCCTGCCGAACAATCCGCTGCGCCGCACCATCGACATCGACCCGGACCTCGATCCCATGCGGGCCGAGAACGATGAGGACGACGCCCCGGTGGGCGAGTTCGACGGTGACCGGCAGAAGGTCGGCGCCGGTTCGGGCTCGGCGTAACCGCTCGGTAGTTCTCGCACCGCCCTCGATGATCACCGCCCCCGCTGTCGCAGCGGGGGCGGTGGTCTGTGTATGGGCGGCTGGGTCCGTGTATCGCCATGAGGTGGCGTCCGCCTATAGGTGCGTCGCGGGCAGGAAGTGCGGGCGCGCGTCGTGGTGAATGCTCACCTGGCGCCCTGTGAGAGTTCGGCGGGGGCGTGTCCGAGTTGCCTGCGGCCTGCGCGGACAATCTCCCGCCGAACACGCAGGATTCCCTCATTCGGGGCGCGGATTGTCCGCGGAGGCCGGGTTCCCAAGTCGACCGAGCCGACCGAATAACTCTGTACAATGTACTGAGTTATTCGGTGTCGGAGGAGGAATATGAAGGTCGTCGAGTCCATCGCCTGTCTGAATGTCGATGATGTGCCGGGTGCGGTGGCGTTCTTCGCGAAGTACTTCGGGTTCGAGGAACTGTTCGCGGCCGACGGGTTCGCGTCGCTGTCGCGCCCCGACTCGGGCATGAAGATCGCGCTGCACCGCAGGGGGTTGGAGGTCCTGCCGGAGGGGTTTCGGGATCAGCGGATGTCGGGGGTGATGCTCGCTTTCCAGGTCGACGACCTCGAAGCCGAGGAGCGGCGGTTACAGGCGGAGGGTGCGCCGTTCCTCTTGCCGATGACCCGGCAGGAGTGGGGCGAGAGGGCGCTGCTCGTCGCGGGGCCGGACGGGATCGTCGTCGAACTGTGCGACTTCCCGGAGGCTCCGGGAGCGTAATCCCTTGTCGATCGGAGGCGGGGTCCGAGATCTGTCCGCGCGGACAGAAGCGGTTCTGTGAGTCGCTTGCCGCTCAGACGGCCTGGGCGGCCGCGGCGGGCAGTGGCGCGGTCACCTTCTCGCGCGTGCGCAACGAAGCCCAGAGTGCGGCGGTGGCGGCGGTGCACGCGCCCGCGCCCGCGACGTGGAAGACGACGAGCACGGCTGGGACGTCGGTGAAGTACTGCACGACGCCGATGAGCGCCTGCGAGCAGACCAGCGCCAATAGGGTGAACAGCCGGGCGCGGACGGCGGGGGTGATGCCGACGGCGAACAGGCCGAACGCCAGGCCGATCAGCAGCGCCAGATAGCCGACCAGCAACTGGGAATGCAGGTGGACGAGCGTGACGATCTCGACCTCGAGTCGCGCGACCGGGCGGTCGATGCTCTTGTCGCCCGCGTGCGGTCCGGCGGCGGTGACGAGCGTGCCCGCGACCAGGACGGCGGCCAGCGCGGCGGCGCTGAGGGCGGTGAGCCAACGCAGCGGCGCGGGGGCGCGCACGGCTTCTATTCCGTCGTCGGGTTCGGAGACCTTGGCGTACAGCACGGTCGCCAGCCACACCATCAGCATGGAGACGAGCAGGTGCACCGCGACGGTCCACCAGAGCAGTCCGGTGCGGACGGTGATCCCGCCGATGACGGCCTGCAATACCGTGCCGCCCGGCATCAGCCACGCGTACACCAGAACGTCGTGGCGGCGTCGGGCCCTGATCACGGCGAGCACGATCAGTCCGGCGAAGAGGCTGACCACGAAGGTCAGCATGCGGTTGCCGAATTCCACCGCCTGGTGCACGACCGCGACTTCGGACACCCCGATGGGGGTGAAACTGCCGGGGAAGCATCGCGGCCAGGTCGGGCAGCCGAGTCCGGAGGCGGTGACCCGGACGATCGACCCGGTGACGGCGATCCCGGCCTGGGTGAGGATCACCGCGAACGCCGTCAGCCGCTGCACTCGCAGTGAGGGCAGCGGGAGGCGATCGACAAGTCCGACGAATGCGCGATACAGCACCCGACGATGGTAGCGGCAGCCGATCCGGCCACCGCACCCGGACTACTACAAGGCGTCGTTAGTCAGTGGAAGCGGAAGAATCGCGTGCCGAGGAAGGCGCAGACCGCACCCCACACCGCGAGCACGACGAGCCCGAACCAATCGATGGAACCGCGCAGCGCTTCCTCCAGCGTGACGGCGAGCGCGCCGGAGGGAACCAGCCGGGCCAGCACGTTCACCACGGTCGGCAGATCGTCGGAGGCGAAGACGATACTGGCGATGCCGAGCATGACGAACCAGAGCACATTCGCCAGCGCGAGCACGACCTCCGCCTTGAGGGTGCCGCCGAGCAACAGGCCCATGGTGGCGAAGGTGAACGTGCCGAGGGCGATCACCAGGGCGCCGAGCAGCAGGCCGGTCGGCTCCGGTCGCCAGCCCAGCGCGACGCCGATGAGGCCGAGCACGATCGCCTGGAGCACCACGACTATCAGCACCGCGGCGCTCTTGCCCGCGATGATGCCCCAGCGCGGAAGTGCCGTGGCGCCCAAGCGTTTCAGCGCCCCGTATCGGCGATCGAAACCGACCGCGATGGCCTGGCCGGTGAACGCCGTCGACATCACCGCGACCATCATCACCGCGGGCACGATCGTGTCCACCCGGTCGTCGCCGAGTCCGCCGAAGGGCAGCAGGGCCAATCCGACGAGCAGGGTGATCGGGATGAACAGCGTCAGTAGCAACTGTTCGCCGTTGCGCAGCAACAGGATCAGTTCGAGTCGGGTCTGCGCGAGCAGCATGGCGGTGCGCGCGGCCGGGCGCGGCGCGGGGGAGAAGGTGCCGGGCGCGAAGCGGTTGGCCGCGGGATCGACGTTGGTCATCCGCGCAGATCCCGTCCGGTGAGTTCCAAGAAGACGTCCTCCAGCCGACGCTGATCGATGCGGATATCGGTGGCGAGGACATTGAGCCTGGCGCACCACGCCGTTGTCGTCGCCAGCACCTGTGGGTCGATCTCGCCTTCGATCAGGTAGGAGCCCGGCGTGGTCTCGCGTGGCGAGAACCCCTCCGGCAGCGCTGATTTCAGCAATTCGAGATTCAACTTCGGCGGGGCGGTGAAACGCAGTTGCCCGGCCGCTCCGTGCGCGGTGACCTCGGCGGGCGTGCCCGCGGCGACGATCTGCCCGTGGTCGATGATGATGAGCTGATCGGCGAGCTGTTCGGCCTCGTCCATCAGATGCGTGGTCAGTACGACGGTCACCCCGTCGCGGCGCAGCGCGTCGATGAGTTCCCAGACGATGAGGCGGGCCTGGGCGTCCAGACCGGCGGTCGGTTCGTCGAGGAAGACGATCTCCGGGCGTCCGACCAGCGCGCACGCGAGGGCGAGGCGCTGTTGCTGCCCGCCGGACAGGCGACGGTAGGGGGTGCGCCGATTGTCCTGGAGACCGAGTGTGCGCAGCAGCCAGTCCGGATCGAGCGGATCGGCCGAGTAGGCGGCGACCAGTTCGAGCATCTCCCCGGCGCGGGCGCCGGGGTAGGCGCCGCCGCCCTGCAACATGACACCGATCCGCGAACGCAGCCGCTCGGAGTCGGCGATCGGATCCGCGCCGAGTACCCGGACCGATCCGGCGTCGGGGGTGACGAACCCCTCGCACATCTCGACGGTGGTGGTTTTGCCCGCGCCGTTGGGGCCGAGGAGCGCGAGCACTTGGGCCCGTTCGACGTCGAAGGACAGGCCGTCTACCGCGGTGGTCTCGCCGTAACGCTTGACGACTCCATCGACGCGGACGGCGGGTCCAGAGGCAACGGTCACGGTGTCACACCGTATGCCTCGGGCCGATGTGACCTGGAAGACACCCCCGCACGGTCAGTCGCCCGACCTCGCCGCGGGCAGCGCGCTCTCCGCGCCGGATCTGTTCAACCGCCACGGCAGCGATTTGCGGGTGGCCAGAATCATCAGCAGGCAGGTGACGATGGTGATCGCCGCGGCGTAGATGAGGACGAACGGGGTGATATCGCTGCCCGACGGCATCAGCAGTACGGCCACCGTCGCCGAGGCCACCGTCGCCGGGACGCGGAAGGCGGGGCGGTTGGCCCACGCGGCCAGCGGCACGATGCCCCACAGCAGGTACCACGGCTGCACCACCGGGAACAGCAGCACGACCGCGCCGAACGCGACACCGAGCGCGCCGACCGGATGCAGGCGACCGCTCCAGGTCGCGATCAACAGCCGCACCACGATCAGCGCGGCGGCGGCGGCGGCGATCGGGCGGGTGATACTGAGCAGCGCGGTGGTGTGATCGCCGAGACCGAGCAGGACGCCGCCGAATCCGGTGGCGACGCCGAGGGCCGTCGGCAGTGACATCCAGCTGCGCACCGTGCTCGCCGTGTTGAGCGTGTCGATCCAGCCGAATCCGAGTCCGCTGCCGAAACACACCGCCAGCAGCACCGTCGCCGTCGTGGCGCCGAGTAGGAGCGCCGCGCTGCATATCGCGCGCCAACTGCCGCCCCACCGTCTGCTCAAGGCCATCCAGACGAAGGCGAGCGCCAGCATCGACGGGATCTTGACGGTGGCCGACAGCGCGATCACCGTCGTGCCCGCCAGTAACAGGGTCAGCGTGTGACCGCGTATCGGGCCGGTGCGACCGAGCGCGGCCAGGCACAGTTCCAGCCCGACCAGCATCAGGCCGATCATCATCGCCTCGTTGTGCACGCCGGACACCAGGTGGAATATCACCAGCGGATTCGCGGCGCCCAGCCACAGGGCGGCGACACCGGACACGCGGCAGCGCTGCGCCAGACGCGGCAGCGCCCACACGATGCACGCGATGCCGACCAGCGCGAGCAGGCGATGCAGTAGTACACCGGCCAGAATGTTCTCGCCGGTCAGTTCCGCGATGCCCTTGCCGAACCAGATCGACAACGGCCCGTACGGCGCGGGGGAGTTCTGCCAGATATTCGGGACGCTGCGGGTGAGCACATGGTCCTGGCCCAGTCCGGTCACCGGGCCGACGTCGTAGGGATCGAGTCCGCGCGCCGCGATCTCGCCCTGGGCCAGATAGGAATACACGTCCTGGCTGAACATGGGCGGCGCGACCGAGAGCGGAATGATCCACAGCAGCAGCGTGCGATCCAGTTGCGACCGACTGAGCCTGCGGACCCGATTCGATTGCAGGCCGAGGGCGAACCGGCCGAGCAGCAGCCAGGCCAGCATGACGATGACGGTGCCGAGCATGGTCACCGCCAACCCGGAACTGTGCACCCGGGCGGGCAGGCCGAGGATGGCCTTGCCGTAGGTGGGGTTCTGCAAGGTCGGCTGCGCGCCGAGTCCGAGCGCGCCGATCGCCATCATCACCGAACCGGTCGCGCCGAGCAGTCTGACCCGGCGCAGCTGGCCGGTCTCGTTGACATTGAGACCGGCGGCCTCGGGTTCGTTGACGTGCAGCGCTTCGCTGACGGTGTGATCGGGCGGAACATCGAGTCCGATGACGCGCCTGCCGAGGGCGACGACGGAGGCGAACGGCTTGGTCGCGCGCAGTCGGGTCAGGGTTCTCGAGGGGGCGGATCGATCGTCATCGACACCGTCTGCACCCTGTTGGCCTGACTTCACCGGGTCAGCGTAGCCGATCGGGGGTGGGCGTTCCGTGGTCGGAAGCACGGCGCTGATCCCCTGTTCGCGACGGGGTTCGGGGGCGCCCGAGCTGGTCGATCCCACGTCGCGCGGACCCGATACGTGGATTCACGCGGTGTGCTGCGCGTCACTCACGACGGCGGTCGGTCACCGCGCGCAACCGACGTTTAGCACGGTCACACGTATGGATGTCCGATTTTCCGCAGGTAGAGCACTACTTCTAGTCAGGGCACCCTTATTAGATTTCGGGAACGAATTCCGCCACACTGATGTTGTGAAAAGCGTGGGCTTGCGGAAAAACGACGGAAGGCCCGGTCGTCCGGCCGGTGCCGCGTCCTCCGCTGCCTCCGTTCCGGCGGGCGCGGAAGGACCGACGCGAGCTGCCATCGTGCAGTTGCTGCTCGAAGAGGGGCCGATCACCGCGACCGCCATCGGAACGAGACTCGGTCTCGCCCCCGCGGGCGTGCGCCGTCACCTCGACGCCCTGATCGACTCCGGTCAGGCACGCGCGGCTCGTTCCGCGCCGTGGCAGCAGAAGGGGCGCGGCCGTCCCGCCAAGCAGTACCAGCTGACGGCGACCGGCCGAGGCAAACTCGGTCACGCCTACGACGATCTCGCGGGTGCCGCGATCCGGCAACTCGGTGAGATCGGCGGCGAGCAGGCGATCACCGAATTCGCGCGCAGACGGGCACGCACTATCGTGGCCGGGATCGACGCGATCGGGGAGCACACCCCGGAGAAAACCGAGGCCAAGGCCGAGGAGATCGCCGAAGCGTGCACCGAGGCGGGTTTCGCCGCCACCACCCGCAAGGTGGGTGCGGGCGTGCAGATCTGCCAGCACCACTGCCCGGTCGCCCATGTCGCGGAGGAATTCCCGCAACTGTGCGAGGCCGAGCTGGAGGTGTTCCGCGAACTGCTCGGCACCCATGTGCAGCGGCTCGCCACGATCGCCAACGGTGACTGCGCGTGCACCACGCACGTGCCGCTGATGGTGATGCCGACCCCGAAAACCTCTCCATCCTCCGTCGCACAGCCCGCGGCGGTACGAACGAACGACTCCGGAAGGAGTGCCGAATGACGACGACCTCCGCGGCGAGCCGCGAATCAGCCGCTGTCCAGGTTCAGCCTTTGACTCAGGAAGAGACGATTGCTTCCTTGGGGAAGTACGGTTACGGCTGGAGCGATTCGGACGCGGCCGGTGCCAGCGCGCAACGAGGCCTGTCCGAGGCTGTCGTCCGCGACATCTCGGCCAAGAAGAACGAGACCGAATGGATGCTCGAACAGCGACTCAAGGCGCTGCGCATCTTCGATCGCAAGCCCATGCCGAACTGGGGTTCCAGCCTCGACGGCATCGACTTCGACAACATCAAGTACTTCGTGCGCTCGAGCGAGAAGCAGGCCGAGAGCTGGGAAGACCTGCCCGAGGACATCAAGAACACCTACGACCGGCTCGGCATCCCGGAAGCGGAGAAACAGCGTCTGGTCGCCGGTGTCGCCGCGCAGTACGAATCCGAGGTGGTCTACCACTCGATTCGTGAGGACCTGGAGAAGCAGGGTGTCATCTTCATGGACACCGACACCGGTCTGCGCGAGCACCCGGAGATCTTCGAGCAGTACTTCGGTTCGGTGATCCCCGCTGGTGACAACAAGTTCTCCGCGCTGAACACCGCCGTGTGGTCGGGTGGCTCGTTCATCTACGTGCCGCCCGGCGTGCAGGTCGACATCCCGTTGCAGGCCTACTTCCGGATCAACACCGAGAACATGGGCCAGTTCGAGCGGACCCTGATCATCGTCGACGAGGGCGCCTACGTGCACTACGTCGAGGGCTGTACAGCGCCGATCTACAAGTCGGATTCGCTGCACTCCGCGGTGGTCGAGATCATCGTGAAGAAGGGCGGCCGCTGCCGCTACACCACCATCCAGAACTGGTCGAACAACGTCTACAACCTGGTCACCAAGCGGGCCAAGGCCGAGGCGGGCGCGACCATGGAGTGGATCGACGGCAATATCGGCTCCAAGGTCACCATGAAGTACCCGGCGGTCTGGATGACCGGCGAGTACGCCAAGGGCGAGGTGCTCTCGGTGGCGTTCGCCGGCGAGGGCCAGCACCAGGACACCGGCGCGAAGATGCTGCACCTGGCGCCGCACACCTCATCGACCATCGTGTCGAAGTCGGTGGCGCGCGGCGGCGGTCGCGCCTCCTACCGCGGCCTGGTCCAGATCAACAAGGGCGCCTACGGCTCGAAGTCGACGGTGAAATGCGACGCGCTGCTCGTCGACACGATCAGCCGCTCCGACACCTACCCCTACGTCGATATCCGCGAGGACGACGTGACCATGGGGCACGAGGCGACCGTCTCGAAGGTGTCGGCGGATCAGCTGTTCTACCTCATGAGTCGCGGTATGAGCGAGGACGAGGCGATGGCGATGGTGGTGCGCGGCTTCGTCGAGCCCATCGCCAAGGAACTGCCGATGGAATACGCGTTGGAACTGAACCGGCTCATCGAGCTGCAGATGGAAGGAGCCGTCGGCTGATGGCGACTGGCGTAATCGGAGCGGTCGAGGGCGAGAACCCGACGATCAAGCCGATCCAGAACCCGGGTGCCGGCGCGGCGACCAACAAGGGCGAGGTCTTCACCTCGTTCGATGTGGACGCCTTCGAGGTGCCTTCGGGTCGTGACGAGGAATGGCGGTTCACCCCGCTGCGCAGGTTGCGCGGTCTGCACGACGGCAGCGCGACCCGCGACGGCGCGGCCACCGTCGAGGTAGGCGCGGTCGAGGGTGTGACGGTGGAAACCGTCGCACGCGACGACGTGCGCTTGGGCCGGGCCGGTGTGCCCTCGGACCGGGTCGCCGCGCAGGCGTATTCGGGTTTCGAGACCGCCACCGTGGTGTCGGTGCCCGCCGAGACCGAGGTCGCCGAACCGGTCGTGGTCACGGTCACGGGTCCAGGCGAGGGCAAGACCGCCTTCGGCCACCTGCAGATCGCGCTCGGCAATTTCGCGGTCGCCACGGTGGTCATCGACCAGCGCGGTAGCGGAACCTACGCCGAGAACGTCGAATTCGTGCTCGGCGACAGCGCCAAGCTGACCGTCGTCGCGGTGCAGGACTGGGCCGACGACGCCGTCAACGCGACCGCGCATCACGCGAAACTCGGCCGCGACGCCACGCTGCGCCATATCGCCGTCACGCTCGGCGGGGATCTGGTGCGCCTGACCGGCCGGGTGAACTACGACGGGCCCGGCGGCGACGCCGAACTGCTCGGCCTGTACTTCGCCGACGCGGGGCAGCATTTCGAACAGCGCCTGCTGATCGATCACTCGCAGCCCAACTGCAAATCTAATGTGCTGTACAAGGGCGCGTTGCAGGGTGATCCGCATTCGCCCAAGGGCGATGCCCGCACCGTGTGGGTCGGCGATGTGCTGATCCGCGCGGCCGCCGAGGGCACCGACACGTTCGAGGTGAACCGCAATCTGGTGCTCACCGACGGCGCGCGCGCCGATTCGGTGCCGAACCTGGAGATCGAGACCGGCGAGATCGCGGGCGCCGGACATGCCAGTGCCACCGGTCGTTTCGACGACGAGCAGCTGTTCTACCTGCGTGCCCGCGGCATCCCCGAGGATGTGGCCCGGCGGCTGGTCGTACGCGGGTTCTTCCACGAGATCATCCAGAAGATCGCGGTCCCCGAGATCAGGCAGCGGCTGGAGACGGCCATCGAGGTCGAACTCGCCGCCATCGGCGTCTGATCCGCACACATCAACTTCCCACGAAGGAATTCGAATTCGATGACCACCTTGGAAATCAAGGACCTGCACGTCGAGGTCGCCAACCCGGACGAGGCGGGCGAGCCCATCAAGATCCTGAACGGCGTCGACCTCACCGTGAGATCCGGCGAGACGCACGCCATCATGGGCCCCAACGGCTCGGGTAAGTCCACGCTGTCCTACGCGATCGCCGGACATCCCAAGTACACGGTGACCAAGGGCTCGATCACGCTCGACGGTGAGAGCGTCCTCGAGATGCCGGTCGACGAGCGGGCGCGGGCCGGGCTGTTCCTCGCCATGCAGTACCCGGTCGAGGTGCCTGGCGTCTCGATGTCGAACTTCCTGCGCACCGCGGCCACCGCGGTCCGTGGCGAGGCCCCGAAACTTCGCACCTGGGTCAAAGAGGTGAAGGAGGCGATGGGCGAACTCGAGATCGACGCCGCCTTCGGCGAGCGCAGCGTGAACGAGGGTTTCTCCGGCGGCGAGAAGAAGCGCCACGAGATCCTGCAACTGGGCCTGCTCAAGCCGAAGATCGCCATCCTGGACGAGACCGACTCCGGCCTCGACGTCGACGCGCTGCGGATCGTCTCCGAGGGCGTCAACCGCTACCGGGAGCGTGAGAACGGCGGCGTGCTGCTGATCACCCACTACACCCGCATCCTGCGCTACATCCAGCCGCAGTTCGTGCACGTCTTCGTCGGCGGCCGCATCGTCGCCGAGGGCGGCCCCGAACTCGCCGAGGAACTCGACGCCAACGGCTACGTGCGTTTCACCCAGACTGCTACCGCTGGAGCCTGATATGACAGCAGCGTCCGTGACGGGCAACGCCGTCGACGTGGCCCGAGTCCGGGCCGATTTCCCGATCCTGAGCCGCACGGTCCGGGACGGGAAGCCGTTGGTGTACCTGGATTCCGGCGCGACGTCGCAGCGACCGACCGAGGTGCTCGACGCCGAACGCGCTTTCCTGATCACCAGTAATTCGGCGGTGCATCGCGGCGCGCATCAGTTGGCCGAGGAGGCGACCGACGCCTACGAGGGCGCCCGCGCCGATATCGGCCGCTTCGTCGGTGTCGAAGCCGACGAGATCGTCTTCACCAAGAACGCGACCGAATCGCTGAACCTGGTGACCTACTCCTTCGCCGACGAGCGGTTCCCGTACCACGTCGGACCGGGTGACGAGATCGTCATCACCGAGTTGGAGCATCACGCGAATCTCGTTCCGTGGCAGGAACTCGCGCGCAAGACCGGGGCCACCCTGAAGTGGTACGCGGTGACCGAGGAGGGGCGGATCGATCTCGACTCGCTCGAATTGTCGCCCGCCACCAAGGTTGTCGCGTTCACCCACCAGTCCAATGTCACCGGGGCGATCGCGCCGGTGGCCGAGCTGGTGCGCCGCGCGAAGGCGGTCGGCGCGCTCGTCGTACTCGACGCCTGCCAGTCCGTGCCGCATATGCCGGTGGACTTCCGTGAACTCGGCGTCGATTTCGCCGCCTTCTCGGGGCACAAGATGCTGGGCCCGTCCGGTGTCGGCGTGCTCTACGGCCGCCGCGCGCTGCTCGAGCAGACCCCGCCGTTCATCACCGGCGGCTCCATGATCGAAACCGTCTTCATGGATCACAGCACCTACGCCCCGCCCCCGCAGCGTTTCGAGGCGGGCGTGCCGATGACCTCGCAGGTGATCGGATTGGGTGCGGCGGTGCGGTATCTCGAGGCCATCGGCATGGACGCCGTCGCCGCGCACGAACACGCGCTCGTCGACGCCACGCTTGCCGGTCTCGCCGCGATCCCCGGCGTGCGGATCGTCGGACCGACCGAGAATGTCGAGCGCGGTGGAGCGGTGGCGTTCGTCGTCGACGGCATCCACGCGCACGACGTCGGCCAGATCCTCGACGATCAGGGTGTCGCTATCCGGGTCGGACACCACTGCGCGTGGCCGCTGCACCGCCGTTTCGGCGTCGCGGCGACGGCGCGAGCGTCCTTCGCCGTCTACAACACGCTCGACGAGGTCGACGCATTGGTCGCGGCCGTGCGGAAGGCCAAGAGCTTCTTCGGGGTTGAATAACACATGCGTATGGAGCAGATGTACCAGGAAGTGATCCTGGACCACTACAAACATCCTCATCATCGCGGGCTGCGGGAACCGTTCGGCGCCGAAGTGCACCACGTGAACCCGACCTGCGGTGACGAGGTGACTCTGCGCGTCCACATCGGCGACGACGGTGATGTCGCCGACGTCTCCTACGACGGACAGGGCTGCTCGATCAGTCAGGCCGCGACCTCGATCCTGGCCGATCAGGTGATCGGGTTGCCGGTGCAGCAGGCGCTGAAGGTGGTCGACTCCTACAGTGAGATGATCTCCAGCCGCGGTACCGTCGAAGGCGACGAGGATGTGCTCGGCGACGGCATCGCGCTCGCCGGAGTATCGAAATACCCGGCTCGCGTGAAATGCGCGCTGCTGGGGTGGATGGCATTCAAGGACGCGGTGGTCCGGATAGCCGCCGAGGAAGGCACAGGGACAGCGGAGGATGCCAAGCGGACAATGGGCACGAATGGGGCTACGTCATGAGTGAGACATCGACGACCGAGACAAAGGAGACGAGCGAAGCGGCCGGAACCGCCGAACAGCTCGAGAAGGTCGAGCTGTCGGCGGAGGAGATCAAACACCTCGAGGACATCGAGGAGGCGATGCGCGACGTCGTCGACCCGGAACTCGGTATCAACGTGGTCGATCTCGGACTGGTCTACGGTATCGCGGTCGAGAACGAGATCGCGAAACTCGACATGACCCTGACCTCGGCGGCCTGCCCGCTCACCGATGTCATCGAGGATCAGACCCGCAACGCCCTGGTCCGCAGCGGCCTGGTCGAGGACCTGGAGATCACCTGGGTCTGGATGCCGCCGTGGGGGCCGGACAAGATCACCGACGACGGCAGGGAACAACTGCGCGCTCTCGGCTTCACCGTCTGATTCCGGCGTCGTCGTAGCCGCCCCGTACCGCGGGGCGGCTTTTTCGTGCCGTGACCAGGTCGGGGAACGATAGCCGTCGGCTCCGAAAAGAATTGCTGGACAATCCGGTTCGACACGAGCAAGATCGCCCCGTTGTCGTTCTCTAACGGGGAGTTCTTTTCGTGTCCGTGTTGCGCAAGTCGGCCCTCGTGGTCGCCGTCTCTTCGACCGCCGCTCTCGCCATCGTCGGGGTGGGGTCGGGTCCCGCCGCCGCGGCGGGCAAGTACTACGGGACGCTGGCGGTGTCGAGGAGTACCGGCAAGGTGGTCGCGGCGGTCGATCAGTCGAGCCGGGTCCGCGCCGACGCCGAAGCCATCCGCGAATGCGCGGTCTACGACTGCGAATTGGTGCAGCGTTTCATCGACGGCTGTGCCGCGATCTCCAGGGGAGCCGACGGCGCGTACGGCTGGGCGGCGGCGGGCACCCGCACCGAGGCCGAGCAGGCCGCGATCGGCGCACTCGGCGAATCCGCTCCGCCCTTCCCCGATCTCGGCAGTGCGCAGGCGCGGCCCGCGACGGTCGCCCTCTCGGCGTGCACGTCGAACGCGAACTGATCCACGCGGAAACGTGAAAGGAGTGCGGACGTGGTCCGCACCCCTTTGTTCCGGAATGTCCTGCCGTGATTACGGATCGATGTGCACGCCACCGAGGATGGTCGTCAGGTCGGTGCGGTATCGCGGCAGATCCACGACCTTCACCTGGCTGCTCACCTGAACCGGGTGTACTCCCGTCGGGGCGCGGAACGCGAGTTCCAGATATTCGTAGTGGATATCGATACCGGCGCTGGACGCGGTTCCGGTGACCCGGAGACCACGGACGCCGCACACCTCGATGCTCTCCGAACCCGATTGACGCCAGCCCGGAGCCGTCGCACGCACCATGGTGAGATGCGCGAGGGCGGAATCGATATCGGCCAGCGGGTTGTACGTCGCGATGGTCACCATCGCGGAGCCCAGGCCACCGCTGTCGGTCGGCAGGTCGAAACGGTTCACCATGAATCCGGGGGAGGAGCCGTTGACCCAGGACAACGTCCAGCCCGGCAGTCGGGGGACGCGGATGGTGATCCGGCCCGGACGCTGTTCACTGGTGAACACCTCGTCGCTCGATTCGAAGGCGGTGCACACCGATTCGGTGGTCGCCACCGTCCGGGCTTCGGGTTCGGCCACGGGTAGTTCCGATGTGCCGCAAGCGATCACCAATGCCGCCGCGATACCGCCGAGTGCCAGGTGTTTCCCGGTACGCCACATCCCCGTCATGACCGCACAGCGTAACCGGAACGACCATCGATTTGTCGACCGCTCAGCAAGTGACCAGCGAGTAGCTAATTTCGCCGGATGGTGAGCGCCGTCGGGCCGTCCATCATTCGGGGCGTCCGTATTACCGCGAGGTCGTCTCGGTCCGTGCCCGTGACAGTGCGACGGCTTGCGGTTCGTCGTCGGGCAGGCCGGTTCCGGTGGTGATCAGCCCGCCGAGACTCTGTTCGATGTAGTAGGTCCAGCCCTTGCGGCAGGCCTCGAAACATTCGAATCGGGGGACCAGGCCGACGTGGGTGAAGCGGAGTTCGGCGCCGCCCTCGGTCGCGGTGACGTCGAAGCGGATCTCGGTGCCGTTCCATTCGGTCTGGTCCTCGACGAAGTCGATCCGGTTGTCCAGCACCCGCCAGACCACTCGTTGTCCGGGCACCACCTCGGTGACCTCGATGGTGCTGCGGTGCACGCCGGGAACCTCGTAGGTGAACACGTCACCCGGCCGGGCGGAGTCGCCCACGAGGGATCTGGACCACCAGCCGCGCACGTCGGTGACGGCGGCGGTGACGGATTCGGGGGTTCGATCGGTGCCGATGGTTGTGGTGAAACTCTGGTCGGTCATGGCTCACTCCGTTCGATGCGGGGAATCGGCCGCGATATTCAACCGATTGGTTGACAGTAGCGCCGGAATGCGGAATATTCAACCGTATGGTTGAGAGTTCTCGGGATCGTCTCGACGTGGTGTTCCACGCGCTGTCGGATTCCACGCGCCGGTCGATGTTGCGCAGCCTGGCGCGCAGGCAATGCAGCGTGGGTGAGCTCGCCGCACCGTTCGACATCTCGCTGGCGGCCGCGTCCAAACACATCAAGGTGCTGGAGCGAGCCGGGCTGGTGCGGCGCAGTGTGCGGGGGCGGACACATATCTGCCGACTCGACGCGGGCCCGCTGCGCGACGGTGTCGAATGGATGCGCTTCTACGAACGATTCTGGAACGAGAGCCTCGACGCACTGGAAACCGCACTGCTACAGGAGGATCAAGGTGAGTGAATACGGTGAGGTCGTCGACGCGGCCACGATCCGCGTCGAGCGGATCCTGCCCGGACCCATCGAGCGGGTCTGGGCGTATCTGACCGATGTCGACAAACGCGCCACCTGGCTGGCGGGCGGGTTGCTCGAACAGCACACCGGCGGTCGGGTCGACCATGTCTTCCGGATCCACGAACTCACCGGCGAGGGTGATCCGGCCGAGGTCGCCGATCGACGCCACGGCGAGGTGCTCGCCTGGGATCCGCCGCGCCTGCTGCGCCACACCTGGAGCACCGGGGGCGACCTCGCCGATTCGGTGGTGACCTTCGAACTCGACCCGGTGGACGACAAGGTCCGCCTGGTGGTCACCCACAGCAAATTGCCGTCACGGGACGAGATGGTGAATGTGGCCTCCGGCTGGCACACGCACCTGGACTTTCTGCGCGATCGTCTCGAGGAACGGTCACCGGCGACGTTCTGGCCGAAACTCGAGGAGTTGCGCGGCGAATACGAGACGATCCTGCCCTGAGACGACCGGGGTGAGCGTCGGCGTCGGCTGACCGGTCAGCGCGGACGGTTAGCTCGATTGTCGCCCGCCAGGCGTCCGCGTCGTATCAGCGCGCGTTTGGTGCCGGGGGCGATCGGGGGCAACCCCACATCCGGATCCGTCTCGGGCTCGGCGGGATTCGGGCGGACGAACAGGGTCACCGACGCCGCGGCGGTGAACCCGCTGCGCGTCATGAGGGTGGCCGAGGCGGTATTGCGGCCCTCCACATCGGTGACGATGCGGAGGGCGCCGCGGGCGAACAGCGCGTCCGAGCAGATGTCGACCAGTCGTTTGGCGATGCCTTGGCCCTGCATATCGGGGGCGACGGCGATCCACTCCAGGTAGCCCCAGTCGTCGCGGAGTTCGAATTCCATCGAACCGAGGACGAACCCGACCACCCGATCCGAATCCAGCGCCACCCAGCACGCCCCGTCCGGACTGTCGAGATGTTCGGCCACCGAGGTCAGCGACCACGACGTGTACGGCTTGGCGGTGACATCGAACACCTCGTGCCCGAGATCCAGCACCTGGCGTAGATGGCCGAGGCCCATCGGGACGATCGCCGTGACGGAGTCCATGCCGCCAGTTTGCCAGGGTCCGCAGCCGCGGACCTCAGCGCCACTCGTGCAGTTCGAGGTCGATGATGACCGGATGCATCAGCGTCGAGACCGGTGAACCGGGATCGCGGCGGTCGGGGGCGAAGGTCGCGGCGGCGGCCAGACTCGGCGCGTCGAGCGACCGGAGCGCGGCGGGCGGGTCGAGCCGAAGCCCGGGTTCGGTGTCGCGGGTGGCGAGCACGAAACCCCAGTCGCCGAAACTCGGCACATCGACGTGATACGGCAGGGTCCGCAGTTCGGCGGCGCGGACGGTGGTCTCGATACACCAGAACGACCGCGGCGCGAAGAAGGGCGAACCGGACTGGATGACGACCGTGCCGCCGGGGGCGAGCACGCCGGCGGTCATCGCGTAGAACTCCTTGGTGTAGAGCTTGGCGATCGAGGTCTGATCCGGATCGGGGAGGTCGACGATCACCGCGTCGAAGGCGCCGGGATCGGTGCGCAGCCAGGAGAAGGCGTCGGCGTTGATCACGCGCACCCGCCGGTCGTCGAACGCGTGGCGATTCAACTCGACCAGGCGCGGATCGGTGCGGGCGAGGGCGATCATCTCCGGATCCAGTTCCACCAGGGTGATCCGCTCGACGTCCGGATAGCGCAGGATCTCGCGCAACGCCAGGCCGTCACCCCCGCCGAGGACGAGAACCTCGCGTCGCGCGCCCGCCAGCGCGGGATGGACCAGCGCCTCGTGATAGCGGTACTCGTCGACCGAGGAGAATTGAAGATCCCCGTTCAGGAACAGCCGCACGTCCGGGGTGCCGAACGGTGACACCGACTCGGTGAGGACGATGCTCTGGTACTTGGTCTGTTCGTGCCACACGATCGGATGTGCGAACAGGGCCTGCTGCGCGGTGGCCTCGAAGCGGTCGGCGTAGAGATAGCTGCCGACGAGCACGCCCGCGACCACCGCGGTGAGCGCGCCGAACACCCATCGCGAGCGGCGCGGCAATTCCGTTCGGAACAGCACGAACACCACGGTGAGTCCGGCGACCGCGTTCACGACGCCGACGATCAGACTGCCCCGGATCTGCCCGAACAGCGGCAGCAGCAGGAACGGGAAAGCCAATCCGCCCAGCAGCGCGCCGACGTAGTCGGCGGCGAACAGATCGGCGACGGCGCTACCCGGTTCCTGTCTGCGGATACGTTGCAGCAGTTCCATCAGCAACGGAATCTCCGCGCCGATCAGGATGCCGAGCAGCATCGCGAGGAAGATCAGCGCGGAGGTGTAGATGTTGAGCCAGGCGTAGGCGGCGTAGAGCGCGAGCACCGAAAGCCCGCCGAGCAGCGCCAACGCCAATTCGACCGCGACGAAGGCCGCCGCCGCGTGCCTGCGCAGTGGTTTCGCGGCGAGCGCGCCCAACCCCATCGCGAAAACCATGACGCTCAGAGTGATCGAGGCCTGCGCGGCGGTGTCGCCGAGCAGATAGCTGCCGAGGGTGACCAGCGACAGCTCGTAGACGAGACCGCAGGCCGCGCAGATGAACGCGGTGGCGAGCAGGGCGACGCGAGCCGCTCTGACCCGCACCGGCAGAGGGCGTACGACGACGGCGGTCACTGTGCCTATTTCCCGCTCTGACTCCGGTATTGGTCGTTGGGCGGAGTATTCGGCCAGCCCCACTGCGACACCGTCGAATGGTGCCGGGTGTAACCGTTGCGGTATTGATCGACCAGGACCACCGATCCGGCACCGTTGGGGGACACCGTGATGATGTCGTCGCGATATTGAAGATAGTTGCGGTCGCCCGATTTCCGGTTGTCGAGCGGACGGGCGGCCCCCGTGATCGCGCTGGTCACCGCGGCGGGGCCGAGCGTGGAGGTGTACGCGCGCCCGTCGTTCGCCTGATCCAGCGTGGTCGCCCTGGTGTACTTGCCGGTGACGAAATCCCTGGCGGACCGGACATCGTCGCCGCAACCGGTGACCGATAGCGCGAGGGCGATCACCGCGACGATCCCGGTGATCGAGCTGGTCAGGCGTTTCATCTGTATCCCCCGTGGAGCGCCGAACGGGCGCCCGTCCGGTGGTGATGCGACTGGACGGGGACTCTATCAGGAAGGGTCAGGCCCCTTTTCGGGCCGCGGTCTTCTTCGCGGTCTTCGCCGCGGGCGTGCTCGCCTTCTTCGCCGCCGCTTTCTTGGCGGGGGTCTTCTTCGCCGGGGTCTTCTTCGCCTGTGTGCCCGATCCGCCGCTGTCTCCGGCGCCGCGACGTCCGCTCGCCTCCAGACTGCGCTGTAGGGCGGCGACCAGATCGACGACTTCGGCGTCCATCTCGGCGGGCGCGGCCTCCTCGTGGCTGACCACCTTGCCGGTGCCGCTGGCGATGGCCTCGTCGAGCACCTTCTTCAATTCGATCTGGTACTCGTCCTTGAACAGTGTCGGATCGAAATCGTCGGACATGGTCGCGACCAGGGTCTCGGCCATATCGATCTCCTGGGAGCGCGGTTCGGACACGCCGTCGAGGGATTCGAATTCGACCGCCCGGACCTCGTCGGGCCACAGCAGCGTCTGGAGGACCAGCACGCCGTCGCGCACCCGCATCGCCGCCAGCCTGGTCTTCTGTCTGAGGGTGAAATGCACCAGCGCGGTGCGATCGATGCGGTCGAGCGTCGTCGCCAGCAACACGTACGCCTTGGGCGTGGTCGAATCCGGCTCCAGGTAATAGCTCTTGTCGAAGAAGATCGGATCGATCTGATCCGACGGCACGAATTGCAGTACCGGAATCTCGTGCTTCTCGGCCACCGGCAATTTCGAGAAATCGTCGTCGGTCAGCACGACTTTGTCGCCTTCGGGGGATTCGTAGGCTTTGTCGATATCGGCGTACTGCACGGATTTCCCGCAGATCGTGCAGACCCGGTCGTATTTGATCCGGCCGCCGTCTGCGGCGTGGACCTGGTGAAAACGGATGTCGTGATCCTCGGTGGCGGTATAAACCTTGACGGGGACGTTGACCAGCCCGAATGCAATCGAGCCTTTCCAAATAGCTCGCATGGAGTCCATGATGGCCGACCCCGTGGGAATCCGCGAGCAGAGCCGCCCGCGGTTCGGTCACGGTCGGGTGTGGAATCGCGCAGCCACCTTTATGAAGGAGATTCGGCCTACACCGCGACCGTGCCGTAGATGGATCTGAGCCAGATCGCGACCAGGGCTTCGACCCGTTGTTCCACGGTGGGTGGGCCGTCGGCGCTGAATTGTTCGAACGCGCGTTCGTTGAGCTCGACCAGGATGGTGGCGAGGGCGACGCTGTCCGGGCCGTCCGGCGCGTTGCCGTTCGCGCGCTCGGCCTCGATCACGGCGGCGATCGGCTCGATGAAGGAGGCACGGGTGGTGTTCCAGAGTTCGGCCACCGACTGATTGCGCTGACGGGCGGTCACCATGGCCTGGAACAGGCGGCGGTGGCCCTCCCACGCCGCGAAGACTCCGCGCAGGGCGTCTTCGAGACGGTCGCGCGGTGAACCGGCGCCGTCGACCAGCAGGTGGGTCGCGTCGAGCACTTCGCGGTACATCTCCGCGCCGAGCGCGGCGACGCAGGCCGCCTTGTCCTCGAAGTAGAAATAGAACGCCGACCGGGTGACGCCCGCCGCCGCGGTCAGATCGGCGACGTTGATGTCATCGAGGACCTGCACCTTCAACTTCTCGTCCAGGGCCCGCAGCAGGGCGAGACGGCGTTGATCGCCGCGTTTGGGGGTGCGCCGGTCGAGCAGACCGCCCGCGTCGTCGGTCGCGGCCATCTCAGTTCTCCGACCGTGTCGGTGCCGATTCGTGCGGGAGGTGACGCATGTGTCGAGTGTGCCGTGGTCCAGGTGAGCCGTCCCACCGCACCCCGTCCGATGCGGTCGGCCTCTCCGGTGCTCGTCCGAATCTCATTGCGGTGCGGCCGGTTTCGTCACGATATCCGCAATGTTCGGGTCAGGAACGCGGCCTGATGCTCGCGCACCGCCTCGTGCAGGCGTTTGCCCGGATACACGTCGAAATGGTCGCCCGGGTAGTGCCGGATCTGCGCCCGCGCCTCGACCGCGGTCTTGACGGCCGCCCCGACCGGGACGCAGCGGTCGAAATCGGCGATCTGGAAAAGGGCCGGGCACCGCAGGGCCGTGGCGAAGCGTCGCGGGCGGTGTCCCATGGCGTCGAAGGCGATCGACGCGCTCACCTCGTTGCGCCAGGTGGGTCCGGCGATCGAGAGGTAATCGTCGTACGTGCCGGGCAGATTCAGCAGCGCGACCTCGTCGGGCCGCCCGACCGCGGGCAGCATGACCCGGGGACGGCGGGCGGCGGCGGCGCGTTTGTCCTCGGCGGCGCGCAGCAGCAGGCGCGCGGTCGTCGCGGTGCGGGTGGACAGTGACGCGGCCGGTTCCGCGGTCGGCGGTGTCGAGACGGCGGGGCGATCGGTGGCCAGACCCGACACCAGCGGTGTCAGCGCGATGATCGCGGCGATATCGGTGCGTCCCGCCGCGACCTCGAGGACGGTGCCGCCCGACAGCGAGACACCCCAGAGCACCAGTCGACGCGGATCCACCCCCGGCAGGCGCGCGGCGGTCCGCAACGCAGCGCGGTAGTCCTCGATCTGCCCCCGCAGCGAGATGACCTGGCGTGGTTCGCCCGCGCTCGCGCCGAAACCCCGGTAGTCGAACGCGAGGACGTCGAGTCCGGCTTCGGCCAGACGCGCGCCGAAGGAATCCAGTCCGCAGTCCTTGGTTCCGGCGAAACCGTGCGCCATGACGACGGCGGGTCGTCCCGCGTCGGTGGCCAGGCGGTCGTGCGCGGCGGGGAAATGCCAGGCGTCGCAATCCACGCCGTGGGAGTCGAAGGTGAGCGATCGGGGCATGGGGCTGTCTCCGTCGGGCTGATCGCCGGTGGTCCCGGCGGGGCTGATCGTCGTGGTGGGGCGCGGGTGCTTCACGCGCGCACCCGCGGGGTGATCGCCGCACCGCCGTCGAGCGCTCGGCGTCGGCCTTCGGGCAGTTCGCTCACCCGCATCTGCCGCTCGTAGGTGAAGAAGTCGACCTGCTGGGTGTGCCGTGGCCGGTCCAGGACGTGCCCGGTGTACATCTGCTCGTCCTCGGTGATGACCTGCTCCATCACCTCGGGTGTCGGCGGGCGGTATTCGCCCGCCGCGTAGGCGGCGATCATGCGCGCCTGGCATTCCACGAAAGGGAACAGCGTCGGCACCGACTGGGCGAAACCGGTGAACGCGAGATCGTCCATGCCCGGCACGAGGATGCGCTTGTAGAGGCGGATGCGATTGTCCGGCGCGCTGATCAGATCCGGATCGAAGAACGGGAAGGTGATGTTGTATCCGGTGGCGTAGACGATCACATCGAAGTCGGCGCTGGTGCCGTCGGCGAAATGGACCGTTCGGCCGTCGAGCCGCGCCACATCGGGTTTGGGGGTCACGTCACCGCAGCCCAGGCGCAACGGCAATTCGATCGACTGGGTGCCGTGCGCGTCCATGAACCGATGCGTCGGTTTCGGCAGACCCCACTGCTCCGGATTGCCCGAGATGAATTCGGCGAAGCCGTTCACCATCCAGCGGAACATCCGGCGCGGCATGAAAGGCAGTGCGGCGCCGTATTTGTCGACCGGCCTGCCCGCCATGTACTTCGGCACGATCCAGGACCCGGAACGGGTGGACAGATACACCGTGTTCTCGGTGGCGCGCGAGGACAGTTCGACGGTGATGTCGGCCGAGCTGTTGCCGATCCCGACGACGAGGATGCGCCGACCGTGCAGGTCGAGCGGTTCGCGCGGATCGATGTAGTGGTGCGAATGGATCGTCTCGCCGGTGAACGTGCCGGGAAAATTCGGGTAGCGCGGATCCCAGTGATGTCCGTTGGCCACCACGAGGAAATCGAAGTCACGGGCCGCTCCGTCGGCGGTGTGCAGTGTCCACCCGCCCTCGGCGTGATGTTCGGCGCGCACGACGGCGTTGCCGAATTCGATCCGGTCGAGCAGTCCGAAAGCCGCCGCGTACTCGTCGAGATAGGCCTTGATCTGCGAGTGGTGCGGGAAGTCCGGATACTCCCGCGGAATCGGGAAGTCCTGGAACGAGAGCCGGTATTTCGAGGTGTCGATATGCAGCGACCGGTACGCGCTCGAGTGCCCGTTCGGATTGCGGAACGCCCAGTTGCCGCCGATCCGATCCGACGCTTCGAAACAGGTGTACGGAATCCCGTAGTCCCCGAGCATCTTCCCCGCCGTGAGCCCGGCGATGCCCGCGCCGATGATCGCGGTGGACGGTGGACTGCCGGTCTCGCTCATGGTGATCCTTCGTTCCGGTCGGGTCGGCGGACTCGCCACCGACCCATAATCTGACGCGCGTCAAATATAACTGTCGCGCGTGAAATCGGACGAGAATCGCGGATATCGGCGTTGGAGGTCGGAACCCTCATCCGTGCTGCCGGGCACGTGGTGTCAACGATCCGGTTCGGGCGGAACTCCGGTGGTGCGTGCGGGAAGGACGAGTGGGCGGCGCAGGTGCGAGGGCACTGCGGCGAAAAGCGATCCCATCGCGGCCAGGGTTCCGGCGAGGTCGGAACGGCCGGACAGGTAGGCGCGTTGCCGCGCGGGCGGGAGCGTGAAGAAGGCGTCGAAGAATTCGGGCATGTCCCGTGGCGGCATGGCCAGGAGGGCGCGGAGTCCGGCGGCGCGCAGTGCGGCGACCGCGCGGGTGCGCAGTGGGTGCACGGGGGAGTCCGCGGCCACCGCGTCGGCGGCGGCAAGTGCCGCCGCGACGCTGTAACCCGTTGCCGGGTGCGTGAATCCGCCCGCGGCGCCGAACCGGTGACGGCCCTGGTGTCCGCCCTGTACCGGGAAACGGACCCGCTCGACGGTCTCGTCGCCGTCGAGTTCGATTCCCCGCGAACGCAATCGATGAACCAGGCGGTCCCTGAGTTCACGGGTGGACAGTGCGGGTCGTCCCGCCAGGCAGGTCTCCTCGAGCAGCATGGCGCCCCCGCCGAGCGGTACCACGTACAGGAACGACGGTGGCGCGTCCGTTGTCGCGCCGTTGTCGCGCCGCCAGTCCATGAAGGCCGGTTCGATGCCCTCGGTCCGCTCGGGACCGAGGACCACGCCGTAGGCGGTCTGCTCGGCGAGCGCGGGGGAGCGGGCGACGCCACGGGCGTCGATCACCCGGTCCGCGCCGAGCACGGTCCCCGACGCGCAGACCACCGAATCGCGGCCGAGTTCGGTCACCCGATCCGCCAGGACCGTCGCTCCGTCGATGTTCAGCGAGGCGCGCAGTCGCTCGGTGTCGAAGACGACGTAGCGTCGGTCCACCTCGTGACGGCGATATCCCCAGACGATCGGACGGTCGACGGTCGCGGCGACAACCCGGGGGTCGAGCCAATCGGGGAGTTCGTCGGCCCACGCCGCGTACGTCGCCGTCCAGCGCCGTAGCGGAACGGGATCGACGACGGTCACCGTGAGCCCGCGCGCCAGGCACCGCGAGGCCACGGCCCGGCCCGCGGGTCCGAGTCCGCAGACGACGACCCGCTCGCTCACCGCCGCCCGCCGCGTGAGGTCAGCGTCGGTGCTCCCGTTCACGTCGGTGCCGCCGTGGTCCGGTGCCGATCGGAGCGGTCCACGGGCGCCTACGGGACGTTTCTCACAGACCGCCGGTCGAGAGCAGCCCACCGTCCACGCGCACCGTCTCGCCGGTGATCCACGCGGCCTCGTCGGAGGCGAGGAAGGCGATCAGGCGGGCGACGTCCTCCGGCGAGCCGAGACGTTTCATCGGGTACACCGAGGCGGCCTTCTCCTCGTCGGCGGAGTACAGCGCGTCCGCGAATTTGGTTTTGACGACGCCGGGAGCGACGGCGTTGACCCGGATCTTCGGTCCGAGCTGCCAGGCGAGCTCGTCGGTGAGCCGGATGAGCGCGGCCTTGGAGGCGCCGTAGGCGGCGATCACGCCGGTGGAACGAATACCGGCGACGCTGGCGACGTTGACGACCGCGCCGCCGTTGTCGCGCATCCACGCCCTGTACGCCTCCTGGATGTAGCCCAGGGCGGCCACGACGTTCACGTCGAAGATCTTGCGCACCGCGTCCAGATCGGCCTCCATCAGCGACCCGTACACCGGGTTGATGCCGGTGTTGTTGATCAGGATGTCGATCGAACCGAATTCGGCGACGACCCGTGCCACCGCGGCGGCCCGGCTGTCGGCATCGCCGGAGTTGCCCGCGAGCGCCACGATCTCGCCCTTGTGGCCCAGCGCGCGCAATTCGGCGGCGGCGGCCTCGAGCGGTTCCGGTTTGCGCGCGGTGATCAGCACGTTCGCGCCGCGTCGTGCCAGTTCGGCGGCGACCGCCTTGCCGATACCCCGGCTCGCGCCGCTGACCAGTGCGCTTCTACCCAACAGATCGGTGCTCATGTGAGGGCACGTTACCGCAGCGATCTCGGCCTCCGGTCGAGGATGCGGACCGGCAATCTCCTGGAATTCGCGGCCTCGATCCGGCCCCGCGGAACCTCCCGCGAAGAGTTATTGCCGTCACATGAGCATCGCGCGGTGCATGGTGTGGGTTATATGGCGGGTAAAATCGGTGGTTCTTGTGGGTATCGCGTCGCACAATCGAGCAGCAACCGCCCAGCAGCGCCTATTCGCACCATTGTCTATTCGTGAGGAGCCCGTCTGTGATCACCGCGACCGACCTGGAGGTCCGGGCCGGAGTCCGCACCCTGTTGTCGGCACCTGGTCCGGCGTTGCGGGTGCAGGCGGGCGACCGGATCGGCCTCGTCGGACGTAACGGCGCGGGCAAGACGACGACCCTGCGGATCCTCGCGGGCGAGGGCGAACCCTACGCCGGAAAAATTCTGCGCTCCACCGAAATCGGGTACCTGCCGCAGGACCCTCGCGAGGGCAACCTGGACGTCCTCGCGCGTGACCGGGTGCTGTCGGCGCGCGGCCTCGACAGTCTCATCCGGGACATGGAGAAGCAGCAGGCGCTGATGGCCGAGGTCGCCGACGAGGCGGAACGCGAGAAGGCGATCCGTAAGTACGGCAGGCTCGAGGAGCGTTTCTCGTCACTCGGCGGCTATGTCGCCGAGAGCGAGGCGGCCAGGATCTGCCACAGCCTCGGTCTGCCGGACCGGGTGCTCGGGCAGGCGCTGCGCACGCTGTCCGGTGGTCAGCGTCGGCGAATCGAATTGGCGCGCATCCTCTTCTCCGCCTCCGACGGCAGCGGTGGCCGCTCCGATCGCATCCTGCTTCTGGACGAGCCGACCAACCACCTCGATGCCGACTCCATCACCTGGCTGCGCGGATTCCTACAGAGCCACGACGGCGGCGTGATCGTCATCAGCCACGATGTGGAACTGCTCGAGGCGGTCGTGAACAAGGTGTGGTTCCTCGACGCCGTGCGCGGCGAGGCGGACGTCTACAACATGGGCTGGAAGAAATACCTCGACGCCCGCGCCACCGACGAGCAGCGCCGGGTCAGGGAGCGAGCCAACGCGGAGAAGAAGGCGAGCGCGCTCAAGTCGCAGGCCGCCAAACTCGGTGCGAAGGCCACGAAAGCCACTGCGGCACAGAACATGGCCAAACGCGCCGACCGACTGCTGGCCGAACTCGACGATGTCAGGGTGGCCGACCGGGTCGCCAGGATCAAGTTCCCGGAACCGGCCCCGTGCGGCAAGACACCGCTGATGGCGGAGAACCTGACCAAACTCTACGGTTCGCTCGAGATCTTCACCGGCGTGAACCTCGCCATCGACCGGGGCAGCCGGGTGGTCATCCTCGGCCTCAACGGCGCGGGTAAGACGACCCTGCTGCGGCTGCTCGCAGGCGTGGAGACGCCGACCGCAGGCGGTCTGGTGGCCGGACACGGGTTGAAGGTCGGCTATTTCGCGCAGGAGCACGACACCCTCGACGACACCGCGACGGTGTGGGAGAACATCCGCCATGCCGCGCCGGACGCGGGTGAACAGGAATTGCGCGGTCTGCTCGGCGCGTTCATGTTCTCCGGTCCGCAGCTGGAACAGCCGGCGGGCACCCTGTCCGGCGGTGAGAAGACGCGTCTGGCGCTGGCGGGCCTCGTCTCCTCGGCGGCCAATGTGCTGCTGCTCGATGAGCCGACCAACAACCTCGATCCGATCTCGCGCGAACAGGTGCTCGATGCGCTGCGCACCTACGGTGGCGCCGTGGTGTTGGTGACCCACGATCCGGGCGCGGCGGAGGCTCTGTCACCGGAGCGGGTCATTCTACTGCCCGACGGCACGGAAGATCATTGGTCGGCTGAATATCTGGAATTGATTCAGCTCGCGTGATTCTCATCACAAGCACCCGTTGATCAGGGCCCGTCGAGTGCTTAGCCTGGAGTGACGCGCTGCTCGGCGACTCGGAGGAAGCCATGAGCGACAGGCCCACACAGAACAAGGCCCCATTGGGAAAGGGCACCCGCGTCACGGGGAAATCACGTGACCGTCTACAGAACCAGTTGAAGAAGCAATACGAGGCGGGTGCAAGCATCCGCTCGCTGGCACGCGCTACGGGGCGCTCCTACGGATTCATCCACAACGTGCTGGTGGAGTCGCATGTGCAACTCCGCAGCCGCGGTGGCGCCAATCGGCGAAAGAGCCAATAGCCGTCGATCGAACGAGACCTCCTGCCGTACCGCCGGTCCGAATTCGGATCGGCGGTACGGACGGACAATCATGCGCGCGTCGGCGTATCCGCCACGGGCACAACGGGATAACGACGTGTCATGAGGGCTTTACCGAGTCCGGGATGGTCGTGCCCGGCGAGGGGAAGAGCGGATCAGTACTCGGGAACCGCGCCGTCACCGTGCACGAGCAGATTGCTCAGGCTGCGGAACAGCGGTAGTCCGGTCTTGATCTCCAGGTAGGCGAACTGGCCCTGCGGGTTGACCTCGAGGAAGTAGTACTCGCCGTCGCGACCGAGCCGTAGGTCGATCACGCCGAAACTCAGTCCGAGCGCGCCCATCAGTGTGGCGAGAGATTTGCTCACCGAGGCGGGTAACTGCTCGCGCGCGAATTCGACCGAGGTGTCGAGGCGGGAATCGATGCGCCCGACACCGGCCTGCGAATCGATCCGCACCGTCCACTCCACGCCGTCGACCCACACCACGCGCAGGTCACAGGTGGCGTCGATGTAATCCTGGAAGGTGGTCGGTGAGGTGCGGATACTCGTGAGCTTCCCGAAGTCCGCGCGATCGATGATCCTGGTCTCCGCGAATTCGGCTCGCCCGGTCCCGGTGCGTTTGTAAACCACTGGGCCGGGACGGGATTCGGCGAAGCTGCGGGCCTCGTCCGGATCATTGGTGATCAATGTCTCAGGAACGGTGAAACCGGCGCGCAGCGCCGTCTCCAGTTGAACGATCTTGCGGCTCGCGGTGCGGTCGGCACCGGGATCGTTGATCCACGCGGCGGGAATCGACCACAGCATGCCCTGGCTGAAACCGTCGCATTCGGCTTGGCGAAAGGCGTCGTCGGAGGCCCGGATGCCGGTGGGGACCGCGGACAGATGCGGTCGACGCCACCAGACCGAACGGACGTCGTCGAGTCCGATGAGGTGCGACATCGAGCGCGTCGTGCCGAGCCGGTCGAGCCGGAAGCTCCCGTACTCGCGCGGGAAATCACGCAGGTCGAGATGAATCGGGCTGAGCCCGTGGTGTTCTCGCAGCGTCGCCGCCATCGCGGTGCCGTGTAGATCGTCGGTTTCCGAGACAATGAGCACCGAACCTCGCGGGCTTGCCACCATGCGCGGGGCCGCTCAGTCGAGGCTGTCGCAGTTGATGCCGTCGTCGCTGCTGTCGAGCGATTTCGTCTGGCAGTAGGTGTGGGTCGCGCCGCTGCCGGATGACCCGTCGGTGATTCGCATCCGTTCCGCCCAGGAATCCGTGAGTTGTTGCAGCAGTTCGTCTCCCAGCGCGGGGGACGGTTCCCCCGCGAGGGTCAGCGGCCGCTCGACCAGGTCGATGCGCAGCCTGCGGGTGAAATCGGCGGTGGCGCCGGGCCGGATGTCCACCAGGACCGGCCGCTCGTCGGCGGTGCGATCGTCCACGCCAGCGGAATCGAGTACGCGGAGCACATCGTCACGACGGAAGGTCCACGTCCCCTCGGCGACGCGGACGGAGATCTCACGTTCCGACTCGGCCACGAGCAGGCCTTGTAAAGCGGGAACGCGGTCACCCGTCGCCGGCGCGCCTCCTGGGAGGTGGATTGCGTCGGTCATGATGTGAACTCCGATCTGCTCGCGATTAGCCATGACCCTCGAGCGTGAACAGGATCATATCGTGCGAGGCCCCGTGACCGACCCGGTTCGGAAGATTTAAACCCCGGTGGCAAACAGATTAACGGGGGCCGGATAGGCTTGCACCGAAAGATTTTCGGTGGGTGCCCACCCCGCCTGTCGCTAACACGCAGCTATTTCATTGTGGGATTTGTCTTCCCGTGTTGCCGGGCGGTGGCGGTGCCACGAGGTCCGAACGATCGGGGTCCGAACGATCGGGGTTCGCTTGTTCAGAGTCCGAGGAGTTCGGGTCGCTCCGCGAGGGCGCGCAGTCGCGCTCCCGGATCGGCCACGAGTTTGCGCGCGGTGAGATCGAGTATGCCGCCGATCACCGAGATCTCCGCCGCGACGGTGTCGTCGAGTTTGCGGATCTCCTGCCGGATGCGGAACGTCTTGCCGCCGGACCACTCGAAAGCGCAGTCGATGGTGACCTCGTCGCCGCCGCGCAGTTCGCGCCTGTACTTGATGGTCGTCTCGAGCACGACGGGGCCGATGCCGTCGGCGATCAACTTCTCCTGTGCCACCCCGGCGGCGCGCAGGAGTCCCCAGCGCGCGTGCTCGCCGTATTGCAGGTACACGGCCTGATTCAGGTGCCCCTGGGTGTCGAGTTCGTATCCACGCACCATCACCTGGGTAGAGAAGCTCATGGCGGAGGCAACCCCGGCCGGACGCGGGAATGTTCCCGTGCGCCGGGATAGGTGTGTCACATCCGGTTCAGCGACGCTGGGCGGAGCGTCGCGCCCACCAGTCGGGCGCGTCGACGAAGTGATTGTCGAATTCGTCCTGGGCCGCCGCCAGATCGGCGAGGGTCGCCTCGCCCCTGCCGATGCGATCGAGCAGTCGGAAGTAGTCGAAACGTTCCACGCCCGGCATGAGGGCGATCAGGACGCGGGCCCCGCTGTCCGGCGTCGCGCCGAACGCGTGCGGCATCCGTTTCGGCACCACGACGGAACCGCCCGCCGCGACCGTGACGATCCGGTCGCCCGCGAGCAGTTGCAGTTCGCCGTCGGCGACGTAGAACAGTTCGTCGGAGCGTGTGTGATAGTGCGGAGCCGCGCCGTCCGCGCCGGTCGCGAGGGTGATCTCGACGGTGCTGACCGAGCCCTCGGTCGCGTTCGCGTCGATGAGCAGGCGAATCCGTGCCTGCTCCGTGCCGAGGATCTCGGCCTCGTGGGGGTGCCGGACGGCGATGTCGCGGTGTTCGGCGGCGGTGCTGCTCATGGTCACTCCTGTGGTTCTTCGTCGGTAGTTCTTCGACATATAGTTCGCCATCGAATGATTCGGTGCCGAACTATATCCCAGCGAATAGAATGCTGTCCATGGTTGCCAAGGATTCGGGTGCGACGCGATCCGACCCGGTCGACGCCATCACCGCGCAGTGGCGTCGCGAACGGCCCGATCTCGACCTGGAGGCGATGGCGATCCTCGGTCGACTCGGCAGGTTGACGCTGGTCGCGCAACGCCGGATCGAATCGGTGTTCACCGCGCACGGCCTCCAGCGCGGTGAATTTGATGTGCTTGCGGCCCTGCGCCGTTCGGGTGATCCGTTCGAACTGAACCCCTCGGTCCTCGCCGACACCCTGATGCTGTCGCGGGCGGGGATGACCGGACGGCTGGACCGGCTCGAATCCGCCGGACTGGTGCGGCGGGTGGCGGACGCCGCCGATCGACGCGCGATCCGCGTCGTCCTCACCGACGCGGGCCGCGCACTCGTGGACACGGTGGTCACCGATCACGTCGCGAACGAGACCGCGATGCTGTCCGTGCTCGACGCGCCGGATCGCCGCGAACTGGACCGGATCGTGCGGGTACTGCTGGAGCGGCTCGACCCCGGTTCACCTGTCTGACCGCGCGAATCGAGTAGTCGGTCACGCGCGCCGCGCACGGAACGCCGATCGGCAGGCTCGGCGATGTGAAGGCGAACGGAGGTGACCGTCGGGCCGATTTCGACATCGAGGGAACCGCGACCGGCTCCGCTGCGTCAGACCTAACGACGACAGAGCTGAAAGGTACGAATATGGGTTCGCGATTCGAATCAGACGAGCTGCGGGCTCGCACCGATGGTCTGCGAAGGCAGGTCGACGGCATGATGTCGACCTACGAACAGCAGTTGCGCGATATCGCCGCCGCGAAGTCGACGCTGGCGACGGTATCGTCGCAGGGCTGGTCCGACGACAGCCTGGTCCGAGTCACCGTCAACGGCGCCGGAATCCCGATCGACGTGTGGGTCGACGCCGGGGCGCTCAAACGATCCACTCCCGAAGGGCTTGCGGCCTCTTTCCTCCGGGCGGCCCAATCGGCCGCGCGGTCGGCCAAGGCCGATATCGACACCCTGCTGGCCCCGGTGCGCGAGGCGGCGGCGGAATTCGGTCCGCCGGAGCAGGTCTACGAGCACTTGCCGTTCGTCGGGGCGCTCGACGACATCCTCCCGCCACCACCCGAACCGGCCGCGCCCGCGCCGGAATGGCAGGATCCGGGGCCGTTGGACGACGAGGACGAAGGTCCGCACTGGAAGGGACTGGGGGCGAACCGCAATGGCTGGTGACGACTTCCGCATCGATACCGATCAGGTCGGCGCGCAGGCGGCGAAATTCGGCGAACTCGCCGGTGAACTGACCACGGGGCTGACCGATCTGGTCGCGGGGCTGTCCGCGATCGGAGATGCCTGGGGTGAGGACGAATTCGGTGAACGGTTCGCGGCGAACTACGTCGACAAGGCCGACGACGCCCTGACGAATATCGCCACGGCCGTACAGATGTTCCAATTCCTCGAGAAGGGCACCGAGGTCACGGCGAATACCTTCGGCGCTCTCGACGCCGATTTCACGAGCGTCCTCACCACGATCACCTCCCGGCTCGACGGGACGGCGTGATGGGTCTCGAGATTCCCGACGAACTCAAACCCGTTGCCGCGCTGGTCGTCTACAAATGGCCCGAAACCGACGAGACCGGGCTGCGTGGCGCCGCCGACACCTGGGATCGGATGGCCGATCTGCTGGATCAGGTGAATGATCTGGGCAGCGACGTGGTGAAGGTGGTCCTGGCCAACACCCGGGGCGACACCCACGACGCCATCGAGAACTTCTGGAACAAAGCGGGCGGCGACACCGGGATGCTGGGCGAGCTGTCCGAGTTCTGTCGTGAGTTGGCCTTCGTGCTGCGCGTGATGGCCGCGTTGGTGCTGGCGGTGAAACTGTTCATCATCGCGATGCTGGTGTATCTGGCGGTGCAGTTGGCTGCTGCCGCCGCCGCGGCGGTGCCGTCGCTGGGAACCAGCACCGCGGTCGGTGCGGCAGCCCAGGTGAGTACGCGAGTGGCGGTGACGACGGCGCTGCGCCAACTGATCCAGGACATCACCACCAAGACGATCGTGCTGGGCGCGGTCAAGGGGCTGGGTACCTCCTCCGCGATCGAAGTGGGGTTTCAGTCGCTGGAGATCAAACTCGGTGTGCGCGAGGGCTACGACTGGACCAGAGTCGGTTCTGTCGCGGCGCACGGCACGATCGCGGGCGCTGTCGCGGCCCCGGTGCAAAAAATCCTGAAGAACGCCGGGGTTCAGCTTCCGGGTGACAGCGTGACCGGCGGCAGCGTCGTCGGCCCCTCGGCGTTCATCAGTAAGAAGATCGGTCACGAGGTGGCGAATGTCGCGTGGGGTGAGGAGGCCACTGTCACCGGCCGCGGCACCGAAGTGGCCACCAAGGTGATCCGTCAGGAGATCGTGGACGCCCTGGCCGAATCCTCGACGCTGAATCAGGGTTCCAGTCTCGATCTCCCGCAGCAGAATTAGCCGGACATCGGTGCGCGGTCACTCCCGGCGGCGCACCGAGGCTTCCACGAGATCCAATACCGCGGAAAGGTTTTCGTTGGTGTGCCCCGACGCGATGCGGGCGATCAGACCGTCGAGCACGAGATCGAGATAGCCGAGCAGGACGTCGGTGGGTACGTCGTCGCGCAGTGCGCCCGCGGCCTTGCGGCGTTCCAGACGGGCCAGGGTCGCCGTGGTGAGTTCGGCGGACCGCTGGGTCCAGCCCGCGCGGAATTCGGGGTCGGTGCGCAGTCGCCGCGCGATCTCCAAACGTGTTCCGAGCCAATTGAACTGCTCGGGATGGGTGAGCATATCGCGCATGACCTGCACGATGCCCTGATTGGCCGCGACATCGGCCATCCGTTCGGCGTCCTCCTGGGCGAGGGCGAGGAACAGGGCGTCCTTGTCGCGGAAATGGTGGAAGATCGCGCCGCGTGAGAGGCCGATCGCTTCTTCCAGGCGGCGCACGGTGGCGCCTTCGTAACCGAATTCGGCGAAGCAGGCCCGCGCCCCGTCGAGAATCTGGCTTCGCCGGGCGGCGAGATGATCTTCACTGACCTTGGGCATGCGGACTCCTCGAGGCAATGTGCGAGAGTCCGCGCACCGCGAAACCGCGGTGCGCGGACCCGTACAACGACCGTGCAGTCGAGCGCCGCGATCTAGCCGCGAATCATGTTGCGCAGCACGAACTGCAGGATGCCGCCGTTGCGGTAGTAGTCGGCCTCGCCGGGGGTGTCGATGCGGACCACAGCGTCGAAGGTGATCTTGTCACCGTTCTCCTTGGTGGCCGTGACCTTCAGGGTCTTCGGGGTGACACCCTCGTTCAGCGCGGTGATGCCCTCGATGTCGAAGGTCTCGGTGCCGTCCAGCTTCAGCGACGCGGCCGACTCGCCGGCCGGGAACTGGAGCGGGACAACGCCCATGCCGATGAGGTTCGAGCGGTGGATGCGCTCGAAGGACTCGGTGATGACGGCCTTGACGCCGAGCAGGCTGGTGCCCTTTGCCGCCCAGTCGCGCGAGGAACCCGAGCCGTACTCCTTGCCGCCGAGCACGACCAGCGGGATACCCGCGGCCTGGTAGTTCTGCGAGGCGTCGTAGATGAACGACTGCGGGCCGCCCTCCTGGGTGAAGTCGCGGGTGTAACCGCCCGAGACGTCGTCGAGGAGCTGGTTGCGCAGCCGGATGTTGGCGAAGGTGCCGCGGATCATCACCTCGTGATTACCGCGACGCGAGCCGAGGGAGTTGTAGTCCTTGCGCTCCACGCCGTGCGAATCCAGGTACTGCGCGGCCGGGGTACCCGGCTTGATCGGACCGGCCGGGCTGATGTGGTCGGTGGTGACCGAGTCGCCGAGCAGCGCGAGCACGCGGGCGCCCGTGATATCGGTGACCGGGGCCGGATCCATCTGCATGCCGTCGAAGTACGGGGGCTTGCGCACGTAGGTGGAGTTCGGATCCCACGCGAAGGTGTCGCCCTCGGGGGTTTCCAGGTTCTGCCAGCGCTGGTCGCCGTCGAAGACGGTGGCGTAGGACTTGGTGAACATGTCCCGGCTGATCGCCGACTTGATGGTGTCGTCGATCTCCTGCGACGACGGCCAGATGTCCTTCAGGAACACGTCGTTGCCGTCGGTGTCCTTGCCGAGGGCGTCGGCCTCGAAGTCGAAGTCCATGCTGCCCGCGAGCGCGTACGCGATGACCAGCGGCGGCGAGGCCAGGTAGTTCATCTTGACGTCGGGGGAGATACGGCCTTCGAAGTTGCGGTTGCCCGAGAGCACCGCGGTGACCGAGAGGTCGTTGTCGTTGATCGCCTTGGAGATCTCCTCCGGCAGCGGGCCGGTGTTACCGATGCAGGTGGTGCAGCCGTAACCGCCGACGAAGAAGCCCAGCTTCTCCAGGTAGGGCCACAGGCCCGCCTTCTCGTAGTAGTCCGAGACGACCTGCGAGCCCGGCGCCATGTTCGTCTTGACCCACGGCTTGGAGGACAGGCCCTTCTCGACCGCGTTGCGAGCCAGCAGGGCCGCGCCGATCATGACCGACGGGTTGGAGGTGTTGGTGCAGGAGGTGATGCCCGCGACCACGACGGCGCCGTGATCGAGGACGAAGTCACCGCGCTCCGGATCCGACACCTTGATCGGCTTGGACGGGCGGCCGACATTGCCGTTGGCCGCGGACGGGAGTACCGCGTCGTCGTCGGCGAAGGACAGCACCGCCGGATCGGAAGCCGGGAAGGACTCCTCGATGGCCTCGTCCAGGTGCGTGTGCGGGGTGACGGCGGCGGGGCCGGACTCCGCGTCGTTCGTGTAGTTGTGGATGTCCTTGCGGAACGCGGTCTTGCTGTCCGACAGCAGAATCCGGTCCTGCGGACGCTTCGGGCCCGCGATGGACGGCACCACGGTGCTCAGGTCCAGCTCCAGGTACTCCGAGTACGCGGGCTCCTTGTCGGCGTCGTGCCACAGACCCTGCTCCTTGGCGTACGCCTCGACGAGCGCCAGCTGCTCGTCGCTGCGGCCGGTGAGGCGCAGGTAGTTGATGGTCTCACCGTCGATCGGGAAGATCGCCGCGGTGGAGCCGAATTCGGGGCTCATATTGCCCAGGGTGGCGCGGTTCGCGAGCGGAACCTCGGCGACGCCCTTGCCGTAGAACTCGACGAATTTGCCGACCACGCCGTGCTTGCGCAGCATGTCGGTGACGGTGAGCACCACGTCGGTGGCGGTGACGCCCGGCTTGATCTCACCGGTCAGCTTGAAGCCGACCACGCGCGGGATCAGCATGGAGACCGGCTGGCCGAGCATCGCGGCCTCGGCCTCGATGCCGCCGACGCCCCAGCCCAGCACGCCGAGGCCGTTGACCATGGTGGTGTGCGAGTCGGTGCCGACACAGGTGTCGGGGTAGGCCTGTCCGTTGCGGACCATGATCGTGGGGGCCAGGTATTCGATGTTGACCTGGTGCACGATGCCGACGCCGGGCGGGACGACCTTGAAGTCGTCGAACGCGCCCTGGCCCCAGCGCAGGAACTGGTAGCGCTCGCCGTTGCGCTGGTACTCGAGGTCGACGTTCAGTTCCAGCGCGTCCGCGCGGCCGAAGACGTCGAGGATGACCGAGTGGTCGATGACCATGTCGGCGGGGGAGAGCGGGTTGACCTTGTTCGGGTCGCCGCCGAGGGTGGTGACGGCCTCACGCATGGTGGCGAGGTCGACGACACAGGGCACACCGGTGAAGTCCTGCATGATGACTCGGGCCGGGGTGAACTGGATCTCGGTGTCGGGCTGGGCGTTCGGATCCCAGTTCGCGATCGCGCGGATGTGGTCTGCGGTGATGTTCGCGCCGTCCTCGGTGCGAAGTAGGTTCTCCGCGAGGACTTTGAGCGCGTAGGGGAGTTTTTCGGTGCCTGGCACGGCCGAGAGGCGGAAGATCTCGTAGGAGTTGCTTCCGACCTCGAGGGTGCCCTTGGCGCCGAAAGTATCGTTACTTGTCGTCACGTCAGCTCCACTCGTCTGTGAGGGTCGGCCACCGGCGGGGCTGTGCCGATGACTGGTTGTTCGAGGGCGTCCTTGGAGGGGCTCCAGCGCCCGTCGGGCGTCGGTTCCTCGCGCCGTAACTCTAACAGTACGCTTGTCCTATGAAACGCGCGGGGGGCGCTCTGTACGGCATGGTCGACGCCCGGTCGGCTCTGTCGCGTACTGTGCTCGAGAGCCAGCGTGGTCGGATCCCGGTCCGGCGGCGCGCTCCCGGGGCGGTCGCACGCCGCCCGCGTCGGACGGGAGCGGTGCTCAGCCCGCAGTGTTAAACGCCCATCGCATCGCACGCCGATGTGGCTCGACAGACCGGATGGAAGATGGCCCCCTCGCATACCTCGGTTTTCACCCCCATGGCCGCGAAACTGCCGCCCGAGATCACCGAAAGCGGTCTGAAGGCGATTCTGGCCGATGTCGAGGGCAATCGCGTCGCCACGCCGGTGGGTAAAGGGCAGTCCGGGCTCGAGACAGTCGTCGCCGAGGCGCAATCCCAGGGGATCCCGCTGAGCATCGTGGTGATTCCCGGTAATCCAGGCCACGACTCCAATCTACGGGACCTGGCCACCGAGGTCGGAAAACAGCAGCACGGCACCGTCGTCGTCCTCAGTGACGATTGGGTGGGCACCTACAGCGACTCGATCAGCCGGGTGACGCTGGAATGGGCCGAGGACGCGGCCAAGAGCAAGCAGGGCAATTCGGTCGAGGCCGCGCGCATCTTCGTCGGACGCCTCGAGGAACCGGAATCGGTGTCCTGGACCGCGATCACCCTCGTGCTGCTCGCGATCACCGTGCTCGCCACCGGCGGGCTCTACTGGGTGAAGGCTCGGCGTGCTCGGGAAGAACTCGCCCCCGCCGTTGCCGCGCGGCGTCCCGGGGACGCCGACAGGTAAGCGGTATCTGCCGCTTCCTTTTTACATAACGGTCGGTTCGTTTCGACCGGTCAATTCCTCTAGCGCATACGGCTAATTCTGGGCAATCCATAAATTACGCGCCTGTGATTCTGTTGCTGGAGTTCTCTTGGTGATGAATGTGTCGTACGGTTCGAATGATCGCCGATGGGGAACATGTGTTGACAAGGGCCTCTAGCTGACCACTGGGTTGGATGTGGCGACAGGGGCTCGTGTGGCTATGCCGGATTCGGGTCCTTGGAGGTGCGATGCGTAGTTTCGGCAACGGCAATCAACGCTCGTTTTCGATCGCTCTGGGTTTGCTGGTGGCGATGACCGTCCTCGTCACGGCGAGCCCGGCGGTCGGAGTGCCCCCCGCCCCGCCGAATCCGAGCGACAGCGAGATCTCCGCCGCGGACGCACAGGTCGACGCGAGGGTCGGCGAGGTCGGCGGGCTGATCAATCAGGTCGCGGTCGTCGAACAGCAATTGCAGCAACTCGACGACGCGGTGGCGGCCGGACGCGAACAGGTCAACAAGATGCTCGTCGACCTGCAGACCGCCCGGGACACCGTCGACGCCGCCGCCGAGGCCGTCGACGTCTCCGGCCACGAACTCGACCAGGCGGGTACCGCGGTCGCGCAGGCCAGGCGGGAATTCGACGAATTCGCCACCCAGGCCTACACCAGGCCGACCTCCGGCTCGATGGTCACCTATCTGTCCGCGCACAGTCCGGGCAGCGCCATCGACCGGTCGCAGATTCTCGGTCTCGTCGCCAAGGATCAGCGGCAGGTGCTCGACGGGCTGCGCCGGGCCCAGATCGAACAGGGCAACAGGAATTCCGATGCGCGCGAGGCGAAAGCGGCCGCCGACGCCGCCGAGGCCGAAGCCGAACAGCGCAAGATCGACGCCGAGAACGCGGTCGCCGCCGCCACGGCGCGGCTGGCCGAACAGAACGCGCAACGCGAGGGACTACTACAGCAGCGCGCGGCAGCGCAGAGCAGGCTGGACGCCGCGCGCACGAACGTCGACGGCCTGCAGAACCAGCGCGAGGCGTATCTGGCCTGGGACCAGCGGCGCCAGGCCGAGCAGACCGCCATCCTCGCCGCGGCGAGCGCCGCCGCGGCCCGGGCCGCCGCCGACCGCGCCGCCCGGGATCGCGCCGCCGAACTCGGCACCGGCAGACGCCCGCACACCGACCTGGAGAGTTCGACCCCGCCGCGCAAGGCCACCACCCCGCGCCCGTCGCGACCATCGCTGGGCGGAACCGCGGCGGTCGACACCGTGGTGGACCGGGCGATGTCTCAGCTCGGCGTCGTCTACGCCTGGGGCGGCGGTGACGAGGACGGGCCGACGCTTGGCATCCGCGACGGCGGCGTCGCCGACAGTCACGGCGATTTCCAGAAGGTCGGCTTCGACTGCTCGGGTCTGATGATCTACGCCTTCGCCGGGATCGGCGTCTCGCTTCCGCACTACAGCGGCTACCAGTACAACGCGGGCACCCGGGTGCCGATCTCCGACCGGGAACGCGGCGACATGCTGTTCTGGGGTCCGAACGGCAGTCAGCACGTCGCGTTGTATCTGGGTGACGGCACCATGGTCGAGGCGCCGGAATCCGGCGACGTGGTGAAGGTTTCCCCGGTGCGCGAAGGTGGCATCATGCCTTTCGCGGTGCGTATTCCCGGCTGACGGATCCCTTGTGGATCGGCCGCGGAATCCCTCGCGCGACAGCCTGGGAGAACTCCGTGCGTACCCTGCGAACAGACCATGAATTCGGCTGTTAGCGGAGCCGGTTGCGGCATGTGCGGCAATTACCTGGAATAGTTGGGTCAGCACGCACAGGACCAAGGCGAAAGCGGGGATGTTGGTGACTTCGACGGATGGTGTGAGCGGGGCGAACCTGGCGAAGGATGCGCCGGAGCCCGCGTCCACGCTGGAGCGAGACGTCCAGATTCTCGAGAAAGCGATCTACGAGGTCAAGCGCGTCATCGTCGGCCAGGATCGCCTGGTCGAGCGGCTGCTCGTCGGTGTCCTCGCCCGCGGTCACGTTCTGCTCGAGGGTGTGCCCGGTATCGCCAAAACCCTTGCGGTCGAGACGTTCGCGAAGGTGGTGGGCGGTTCGTTCTCGCGTGTCCAGTTCACCCCCGACCTGGTGCCGACCGACCTCATCGGTACGCGTATCTACCGTCAGGGCCGCGAACAGTTCGACACCGAACTCGGACCGGTGGTGGCCAACTTCGTCCTCGCCGACGAGATCAACCGCGCGCCCGCCAAGGTGCAGTCGGCGTTGCTCGAGGTGATGGCCGAGCGGCACGTGTCGATCGGCGGCAAGACCTACCCGATGCCCGATCCGTTCCTCGTCATGGCGACGCAGAACCCGATCGAGAGCGAGGGTGTGTACCCGCTGCCCGAGGCGCAGCGCGACCGCTTCCTGTTCAAGGTCGTCGTCGACTACCCGTCGGTGGAGGAAGAGCGCGAGATCATCTACCGGATGGGTGTCACCCCGCCGGAGGCCAAGGCGATCCTCGAACCGACCGAACTGATCCGGTTGCAGAAGGTCGCCGCCAACACCTTCGTGCATCACGCGCTGGTCGACTACGTGGTCCGGGTGATCGCGGCGACCCGCAAGCCGCTCGACTTCGGCATGCCCGATGTCGCGAACTGGATCTCCTACGGCGCCTCGCCGCGCGCCAGCCTCGGCATCATCGCCGCGGCCCGCGCCGTCGCCCTGATCCGCGGCCGCGACTACGTGGTGCCGCAGGACGTCGTCGAGGTGATTCCGGACGTGCTCCGCCATCGTCTGGTGCTGTCCTACGACGCGCTCGCCGACGAGGTGTCCCCCGAGGACGTCATCAAGCGGGTGCTCCAGACCGTCGGTCTGCCGCAGGTCGCCCCGCAGGCCGTCGCCCCGAATTCCGCCCCGGCCGCGCCCGCGGTGCCCGCAGGGCCTTCCGC